>JBKPHE010000125.1:0-12478 GCA_046744485.1 Actinomycetota bacterium
GTCCCGGGGTCATCGGGCGGCGTGGCCGGCGGATCGGGCGCCGCCGGTGCCGACTCGAGGTCGCTCCCGGTGCTGGCCTCGATGGACACGCCCTCGCCGGAGTCGAGGCCCTCCACCGTGGCCGTCAGGTGGCCGGGCGCCACCTCGCGGACGTCGCAGCCCCCCTGCGAGCCCGTGCCACCCGCCGAGCAGGTGGCATCGAGCAGCTCGAACGGGGCGACCACGTGGATCTCCGCCTCGTCGATGCCGACTTCCCAGCCGACCCCGACCGCCTCCCAGTCGAGCGTCGTACCCCGGGCCACGCCGGGCAGCGGGTAGTCGATGCGGTAGCGGTGGCGGCCCGAGATCGTGACGTTCGGATCGCCGATCCGGATCCTGGCGCCCACACGCCCGTCCATGGCCTCGGACGTCACCTGGATTTCGTCGGGGGCGTCGGGCGAGTCGACCGTGATCGGCGCCTCCGGCGAGAGGTCCCAGACGAAGCGGAAGATCCCGTGTTTGCCGGTGGCCGAGCCGAAGTCGTAGTCGATCACCTCGGTGACCTGGGCCGATCCGTCGTCGGCCAGCTCCGCGGACGTCCACAGGCGTTCGACCCGCTCGCTGTCGCCGGCGCGGGCGCCGATCAACGACACCGCCCCGACGACCAGGCTGCCGCCGGCGATGACCGCCGTGTCGAGCCGTCGCCGACGACTGGTCCGCATGGTGCGAAAGGTAGCTCCTGCCCGCCGGCCGGATGACGGCGACCAGGGCGTGGAAAGTCAGTCCTCCGGTGGTGTCCGGACTACCACGACCGGGCAGGGTGCGTGCTGCACGCACGCCATCGCCACCGAGCCGAGCACCAGCCGGCTGAGCCCCGTGCGCCCGTGGGAGCCGACCACCAGCAGATCCGCCGATTCGGCCACCTCGACCAGGGTCAGCGCCGGGGCACCCGGGAGGATCGTGCGCAGCACCTCGGGGGGTTGGTCGGCCATCTCGGCCAGCGCGGCGTCGACGATCTTGTCCACCGACTCCCGTGCGACGGCGTCGATGTCGCCCTCGTGCGCACGCAGGCGCAACGTGGCGCCGAAGGGCATGGCCGACATCGGTGGCGACCACGAGTGGACCACCTCCACGGTCGCCTGACGCAGGACGCCCTCCGCCAGGGCCCAGCGCAGCGCCGCCGCGGCCTGGTCGGAGTCGTCGACGCCCACGACGATGCGAGCGCGGACGGGCTCGGCGTCACCCTCGGGCACCGCGGGCGTCGTGGTGGCGGTGGTCGGGTCGGGATCGATCGTCATGGGTACTTCCTATCCCTCGACGGGGCATCGGCGCCGCACCCTTGCTAGAACCGCGGACATGACGCCCCCGTTAGACATCGGGATCATCGACACCATGATCGGCTTCCCGGCCCGGAACATGCGCAAGCAGTACGCGTTCATCACGCAGCAGACACACGACAAGGAGTCGAAGGAGGACTTCGAGTTCCCGGTCGAGTACATGTTCAAGGACGTTCCCGACAAGAAGCTCGACAAGGCTGCCGATCCCCTGGATGTCACCCTGCGGGAGATGGACCTCTGGGGCGTCGAGAAGGGCGTCATCGGTGTGAACGGCGAGATCGGGGAGCGGGCCGTGCGCGACTTCCCCGACCGGTTCATCCCCCAGCTCTCGGTCGACCCCAACGACGGCATGGAGGCTGTGCGGGCGATCGCCAAGGCGCACGACACCTTGGGGATCAGCTCGATCGGGGTGTTCCCCGCCGGCACCTTCCCCCAGGTGCCGATCAACGACAAGAAGATGTACCCGCTGTATGCCAAGTGCGTGGAGCTGGGCATCGCGGTGTTCTGCTGCGCCGGGATCCCCGGGCCCCGGCTGCGCTTCGCCTGCCAGCACGTCGAGCTGATCGACGAGGTCTGCTACGACTTTCCCGAGCTGGTCTTCGTGACCCGACACGGCTGCGAGCCCTGGGCCGACCTGGCCGTGAAGCTGATGCTCAAATGGCCCAACCTCTATTACTCCACCAGCGCCTTCGCGCCGAAGTACTACCCCCGGGCCATCATCGACTACGCCAACACCCGCGGCGCCGACAAGGTCATCTACGCCGGCTACTTCCCGATGGGACTGTCGCTCGAGCGCATCATGGGCGAGCTGCCGGGGGTGCAGTTCAAGGACGACGTGTGGCCCAAGTTCCTGCGGCACAACGCCGAGAAGGTCTTGGGGCTGTCCACGGACTGACTCAACGTCTTGTTCGCGGATGTGGTCGCTGGGGCAGCCACTTCCGCGGGGAAAACCGTGGGTTGGCACCGAATGGCGTCAAATGTCACACCTGTGGCGCCGCCGGCTGGTCTCCGCCCATTGGCTTCGGCGCACCCTCGACGAACTCGCCGCGCAAGGACGAAACGGCGTGCGCGTCATGCGCGAGCTGCTCGACGAGCGCGGCGACGATTACGTGCCCGGGGGAAGCAACCTGGGGCACCGTTTCGACGTGGTCTTGGAACGGGCCGGCGAGCCTGCCATGCGTCGCCAGGTCGATTCCGGCGGCGACCGCTGGATCGGGCGGGTCGATTTCCGGGACGAGCAGCGGCCGCTCACCGCCGAGGGCCAGAGTGAGATGTCACTCGGCGTTGACGACAAGCGCGACGATGAGCAGCGGTTGTCGTCCTTGCGAGCCGCCGGGTTCGAGGTCGTCGAGGTCACTGACAACCAGGTGTGGTACCACCCCGACGAGGTCGTGGAGGCGGTTGTACGGCGCGTCGGCGGCTCGGTCGCCAGCTCGGTTGTGTTCGCGGGAATGGTCGCCCCAGCAGCCAAATCCGCGAACAAACGCGTAACTTGCCGACGTGAACGCGTCAGGCGCGGTCGAGCCAGGCGATCCCGATCACGCCCCGGCCGGTGTAGACGGTCATCGCCGCGCTGCAGACCTCCGGCGACCGGTCGGAGCCCACCAGCTCGGCCAGGCGTTCGGCCATGGCCCGCACGCCGCGCCCGGCGCCGGCGCCCGTGAACGCGACGGGGCCGCCGGCGCCCCGCCGCCGGCCGTAGAGATCCGCGAGCGCCGTCACCGGATCCTCGCCGTCGAGCACCCGGAGCGGCTCGATCGTCCCCTGGCGCGCCTCGAAGATCGTCGGTCGCCCCCGTCCGCGCTCGATCTCGACCATGCCGGCGGCCACCAGTGGCTCGGCCGTCCCGACGGCCCCGAGCACCCGGGCGCGTCCGGCGGCCTCCTGCGCCGCGGCCACCACATCGGCGAGCGACCCGCTGCCGTCCAGGGCCGCCTCGGCGGCGGCCTCCGCCACCAACGCCTGGCCCGACGCCGCCGTGCGTGTGTCCACGACCGCGACCGGCCTGTCGGCGAGCCAGGGCACATGGCAGGCGTGGCGCCACATGGCGGTCAGCTCGGCGGCCGGGGTGAGGATGACCGCCGCCTGGGCTTCTGTGCTCTCGACGGCGTCGAGGTAGTCGATCACGCCCGGCGCCCGGGTCTTGATCGGCTCGCCGCGGGCCAGGGCTTCGTCCACGACGAGGGGATCGATCTGGTCGTCGGGGATCTGGCGGTCGGCGAGCAGGATGGTGATGGGCACCACGACTACCGCTCCGGCCGCAGGGGTTCGCGACGGCCGGCCGCTCGAATCGGTGACCACCACGGTCCTCATGCTGCGGTGCCTCCTCCGTCGTCCCAGCGTCCCACCGTCGCCCTGCGGAACGTACCCGCATGACGGGCACCACGCGCTACACGATTGCCGAGCTGGTCGAGAAGACCGGGATCCCGGCCACCACCATCCACCACTATCGCAACGCCGGGCTGCTGCCCCCGCCCGAGCGGGTGGCCGCCAACCGCTTCCGCTACAGCGAGCGTCACGTGCAGGCGCTCCGGCTGATCCGGGTGCTGCGGGACCGGCGGCGGCTGCCGCTGCCCACGATCCGCGAGGTCCTGCCCGAGCTGTTGGCCAGCGGCGACGAGGAGGCGTTCCACACCGACACGTGGGAGGCGGCACTGACCGGGCGCTCCGAGGTTCCCGATGCCGCCCGGGAGCGGATCGTGACCGCCGCCGTCGACCTGTTCGCGGCCCGCGGTTACGGCGAGGTCGCCGTCAGCGACGTGGCTGCCCGGGCGGGGACCGCCAAGGGCAGCGTCTACCGGCACTTCGAGTCCAAGGAGGCGTTGTTCGCCGCCGCGGTCGAGTCGGTCGTTGCCGGCGTGGTCGGGGACGTGCGGGCCGCGGCGGACCGGGCCGGCGGGCAGCTGGACCCGCCGGCGGCGATGCTGGCGCTGGTGATGGCGGCGAGGCCCGGCTTCATGCTGTTGCTGGAGCTGACGGCCGGCAGCCTGCGCGGCCAACCGGGCCACCGGGAGCTGGCGGATGCCGCGCTCACCTGTTTCGTCGACGGCGTGGGCCCGGTCCTCACCGGACCCGGCACGCCACGCGAGCGCGCGGTGGGGCTCATCGTGCAGCTGGCGCGGGAGACCATGCGCGCCGTCCTCGGCGCCGGGTGATCCGAAGGGTTGCGGACTCGGGGTCCCATGCGCCCTGAGGCTGCGCGAACAGCGCAGCCGTGGCCCGGGCGGCCCGGCGCCGCAGGCGCCAAGAGCGGGAAGCGCAGCCACGTTGCCGAGAGTGTCGTCGGCGATCCAATGCACGCTCTATGGTACGTACAACATCTCTGACCGATGGGTCAGATTCTTGTACGAAAGCGGGACCATCGGCGTCATGGGCGACATCGCGGTGGCGATCCAACCGAAGGACGTCTCGCCCCCGCCGGCCCTACCGGCGGAGGCCGGGCTCCTCGCGCAGGCTGACCACGAGAACTTCCCCGTGGTCAGCCGGCTCGTGCCCCGGGCAGCCCGCGAGCACCTGCTCGCCGTCTACGCGTTTGCCCGACTGACCGACGACCTCGGCGACGAACATCCCGGGGATCGGTCGGCGGCGCTGGACTGGCTGGAGGGCCACCTCCGGGCCGCACTCGAGGGACGGCCCAGCCATCCGGTCACCGCCCGGCTGAGCCGAACGATCGCCGCCACCGAGATGGCGGCGGCCCCGTTCTTCGACCTCATCGCCGCCAACCGGCGGGACCAGGCGATCGCGCGCCAGGCGAGCTGGGACGAGCTGCTCGGCTACTGCCGGTTGTCGGCCAACCCCATCGGCACGGCCGTGCTGGCCATTGCCGGGGCCCTGACGCCGGACCGCCAGGCCCTGTCGGACCGTGTGTGCAGCGGCCTGCAGGTCATCGAGCACCTCCAGGACGTGGGGGAGGACGCCTCCGCGGGTCGCGTCTACCTCCCCGCCGACGACCTGGAGCGCTTCGGCGTGGTCGACGCCGACCTGACCGCGCCGGCGGCCACGCCCGCCCTGCGCTCCGCCGTCGCCTTCGAGCTGGCTCGGGCGCGTGAGCTGCTGGCCGCCGGGATCCCGCTGACCCGGTCGTTGCGGGGCTGGTGCCGGCTGGCGGTGGCCGGCTACGTCGCCGGGGGGCTGGCGGCCGCCGACGCGATCGAGGCCGCCGGGTACGACGTGCTGGCCGGCCCGGTCCGTCGGAGCCGGGCACGGACACTGCGCCACGCGCTCCAGGTTCTGGCGTCTCCAGGACCGAGATCTCGGTATGGGAAACGCCAGCAACCGGACCTGGACCGGGCCTACGCCGCATGCGCCGAGGTCACCCGCCGGCAGGCCAAGAACTTCGCCTACGGCATCGCGCTGCTGCCGCCGCCGAAGCGCCGGGCGATGGCGGTGGTGTACGCGCTGGCCCGCCGGGTCGACGACATCGTGGACGAGACCGGCCCCACCGAGACGCGGGCCCGGACCCTCGACGAGCTGCAGGCCCAGGTGACCCGCACGATGGCGGAGGGCGTGGCCGCCGACCCGGACGACCTGGTGCTGGTGGCGCTCGCGGACGTGGTGCGTCGCTACCCACTACCGCCGGACGCCGTTGCTGACCTGTTCGAGGGGTGCCGACGCGATCTCGTGCTGGCGCGCATCGCCACGTTCGACGACCTGGTCGTCTACTGCCGGCAGGTGGCCGGATCGATCGGGCGCCTGTCGCTCGCCATCTTCGGCACCGAGCGGCCCGAGCTGACGACTCCGCTCGCCGACGACCTCGGCGTGGCCCTCCAGCTCACCAACATCCTGCGAGACGTCGTCGAGGACCGTGACCAGCTGGGCCGCGTCTACCTGCCGGCCGACGACCTGGCCCGCTTCGGTTGCGCGCCGGACGCGTCCGGACCGGCGGATCGACTGGCGGCGCTGGTCACGTTCGAGGCCGAACGCGCGCGGGGCTGGTACGAGGGGGGGCTGGGCCTCCTGCCGCACCTGGACCATCGCTCCCGCGCCTGCGTGGCGGCCATGGCCGGCATCTACCACCGCCTCCTCGACCACATCGAGCACGACCCCGGGGCGGTGTTGCGGGGTCGCGTCTCCCTAACCACGGGCGAGAAGCTGGGCGTCGCCGCCCGCAGCCTGCTGCCGCTCCCAGAGGCGGCGCGGAGAGCGCTGCCGTGGCCCGAGCGGCCCGGCGCCGCAGGCGCCAAGAGCGGGAACCACAGCACCGTTCGCCGGAGACGGCGGACCGATCCGCGCATGCTCCGACGTGGGACGCGCGCATGAGCCGGCCCCGCATCTGCGTCGTCGGTGGCGGGCTCGCCGGGATGGCGGCGGCGCTGGCGTGCGCCGACGCCGGTGCCGAGGTGACGCTCGTCGAGCGGCGCCGGCGCCTGGGCGGGGCAACCTGGTCGTTCCGCCACAACGACCTGTGGTTCGACAACGGCCAGCACGTGTTCCTGCGCTGCTGCACCGCCTACCGCGCGTTCCTCGAGCGCCTCGGGGTGACGGATCGCGTGCGTCTCCAGTCGCGCCTCGACGTCCCCGTGGTCGCCCCCGGTGGCCGGATGTCGCGGCTGCGCCGCAGCCGCCTCCTTCCGGCCCCCGCGCACCTCGGCGGGTCCCTGCTGACCTACCGCCACCTCGGCATCCGTGACCGTTTGCGGCTCGGGCCGGCGGCACTGGCGCTCCGCCGGGTCGACGTCGATGCCGCCGAGACCGACCAGCAGACGTTCGGCCAGTGGCTCAGCCGCCACGGCCAGTCGCCGGCGGCTCGGGATGCCCTGTGGGACCTCATCTGCCGCCCGACCGTGAACCTGCCCGCGACCGAGGCGTCGCTGGCGCTGGCCGCGATGGTGTTCCAGACCGGCCTGCTCACCGATGCCGCCGCCGCCGACATCGGCTGGGCGTCGGTCCCGCTCGGGGAGCTGCACGGAGACGCCGGGGGCCGAGCGCTCGAGAGGGCGGGCGTCGAGGTCTTGGCCGGTGCGCCGGTCACCGCCGTCGACCGACCACCGGCGGGGGGTGGTGGCTTCACCGTCAGGGTCGCGGACACACAGCGCGCCGCCGACGCCGTGGTGGTCGCCGTCCCCCACACGGCCGTCGCCGACCTGGCGCCGGATCTGGCCGGGCTGGCCCATGTGGGCGAGCGGCTCGGTGTGTCGCCGATCGTGAACGTGCACGTCGTCTACGACCGACGGGTCACCGACCTCGAGCTCGCCGCGGGGGTGGGCGGCGTCGTCCAGTTCGTGTTCGACCGCACCGCCGGCGCCGGGCTCGACGAGGGCCAGTACCTGGCGGTGTCGCTGTCCGCGGCGGACCCGTACATGGACCGGCCCTCCGACGACGTCAAGGCCGCGGTCGTCGCCGGCCTGGCCGACCTGTTTCCCCGGGCCCGCGTCGCCCGGGTCGTCGACGCCCTCGTCTCGCGCGAGCCGGCGGCCACATTCAGGGGTGCGCCCGGTTCGCGTTCCGCCCGGCCGCACACCACCACCGCGGTGCCCGGGCTGGTTCTGGCCGGGGCGTGGACGGCCACCGGGTGGCCGGCGACCATGGAGGGGGCCGTGCGCAGCGGCAACAGCGCCGCCCGCCACGCCCTCCTCGCCGCCGGGCAGAGCCGCAAGCTGCCAAGCACAGAGGAGGTCCCTGCGTGAGCACGATGACGTCCGTTCCCGATGCGCTCGCGCGGGCCCGGGACGCAGTGCATCCGGCCATGGTGGCCGCCGTCGAGCGGCTCAACCCGGAGCTCGGGGGGATCGCCGCCTACCACCTGGGCTGGTGCGACGAGCACGGTGAGCCCACGGCTCGGGGCGGTGGCAAGGGGGTCCGCCCGGCGCTGGCCGTGCTCTCGGCCGAGGCTGCGGGCTCCGACGCCGGCGCGGGGGTGCCCGGCGCCGTCGCCGTCGAGCTGGTCCACAACTTCTCGCTGCTCCACGACGACGTGATCGACGGCGACCGCGAGCGCCGCCACCGTCCCACGGTGTGGGCGCTGTACGGGGTGGGGCCCGCCGTGCTGGCCGGCGACGCCCTGCTCACGCTCGGCCACCAGATCCTGCTCGAACAGGGCCCGGCCGGGGCCGCCGCCAGCGGCGAGCTGACCGACGCCGTCGCGGCCATGATCGGCGGGCAGGCCGACGACATGGCCTTCGAGGGCCGGGCCGACGTCACCAGCGATGAGTGCCTCGGCATGGTGGCGGGCAAGACCGGCGCCCTGCTGTCGTGCGCCGCCGCCATCGGGTCGGTGCTGGTGGGCGCGCCCAGCCGGGTGGTGGATGCGCTCCGCAGCTACGGCGCCCACCTGGGCGTCGCCTTTCAGGCCGTCGACGACATCCTCGGCATCTGGGGCGACCCCGAGCGGACGGGCAAGCCCCGCGGCAGCGACCTGTCCACCCGCAAGAAGTCGCTTCCGGTGGTCTTCGCCCTGAGCGCCGGCGAGCGGCAAGGAGCCGACGAGCTGCGCCGGCTGCTGCTGAACGGGCCGCTCGACGCGGACGCCGTGGCCCGGGCCACCGACCTCGTCGAGGGCTGCGGGGCGCGGCAGGCCACCGAGGCGCTTGCCCGCGAGCACCTCGACGCCGCCTGCCGGTCGTTGGAGGGCGCGGGGTTGGCGGCAACGGCGTGCGCCGAGCTGGCCGACCTCGCCCGCTTCGTCGTCGAGAGGGAGTTCTGATGGCGATCGACGCACCGGCGGTCGCTCCCGCCGCGGCGTCCGTCACCGAGGCCATGGGGCGGGCTCGTGACCACCTGCTGGCGCTCCAGCATCCCGCCGGCTGGTGGAAGGGCGAGCTCGAGACCAACGTCACCATGGACGCCGAGGACCTGATGCTGCGCCACGTCCTCGGCATCCTCGACCCGGCGACGGCCGCGGGGGCGGGCGTCTGGATCCGCTCCCCGCAGCGGGCCGACGGCACCTGGGGCACGTTCCACGGCGGCCCCGGCGACCTGTCCACCCCCGTCGAGGCCTACCTGGCGCTCCGCCTGTCCGGCGACGCTCGAGATGCCGCGCACCTGGCGCAGGCCCGCCGGTTCGTCCTCGACGCCGGCGGCATCGAGCGGACGCGTGTCTTCACCCGCATCTGGCTGGCCCTCGTGGGCCAGTGGTCGTGGGACGACCTCCCGGCGCTGCCGCCCGAGGTGATCCTCCTGCCGACGAGCGTCCCGCTCAACGTGTACGACTTCGCCTGCTGGGCCCGGCAGACGATCGTTCCCCTCACCGTGGTGGCGGCGCACCGCCTGGTCCGCGCGCTGCCGTTCGACATCGCGGAGCTGCGCAGCGCCACCCCCGTGGCTCGCAGCTCGGCGGGGACACGCACCGAGCGACGGTTTCACCGCCTGGACCGGGCGCTCAAGGGCTACGAGCGCCTGCCCGGCTGGGCTCCTCCCAAGGTGTTGCTGCGGCGGCTCGCGCTCCGGCTTGCTGAGCAGTGGATCGTCCGCCGGCAGGAGGCCGACGGCTCCTGGGGCGGCATCCAGCCGCCGTGGGTGTACTCGCTGCTCGCCCTGCACGTACTGGGCTACCCGCCCGATCATCCCGCCATGGCCGCCGGGCTGGCCGGCCTCGATCGGTTCACTCTCCACGACGAGCGGGGCCGCCGCCTGGAGGCGTGCCAGTCGCCGGTATGGGACACCGCGCTGGCGGTCGTCGCGCTTGCCGACGCCGGCGCGGCGGCCGACCATCCGGCCCTGGTGCGGGCGGGTCGGTGGCTGCTGGATCAGGAGGTCACCGTCGCCGGCGACTGGGCGGTGCGCCGCCCGGGCCTGCCACCGGGCGGCTGGGCGTTCGAGTTCGCCAACGTCAACTACCCCGACGTGGACGACACCGCCGAGGTGGTGCTGGCCCTGCGCCGGGTCGCCGGCCTCGACGCGACCCGCTGCCGGCAAGCCATCGAACGCGCCGTCACCTGGGTGGAGGGCATGCAGAGCCGCGGCGGGGGCTGGGCGGCGTTCGACGCCGACAACACCAGCCGCTTGTGCGCGGCGCTGCCGTTCTGCGACTTCGGCGAGGTCACCGATCCGCCGTCGGCCGACGTCACCGCCCATGCGATCGAGATGCTGGCCGACGAGCCGGACGCCGATCCCGGCCGGCTCCGGGAGGCGCTCGCCTGGCTGCGGGCCGAGCAGGAGCCCGGAGGCTCGTGGTTCGGGCGCTGGGGTGCCAACCACGTCTACGGCACCGGCGCCGCGGTGCCGGCGCTGGTGGCCGCGGGTGCGGGTCCCGACGACCCGAGCGTCACCCGGGCGGTCACCTGGCTCGAGCGCCACCAGAACGCCGACGGCGGCTGGGGCGAGGACCTGCGCTGCTACCACGATCCGCGGGCGGTCGGGAGGGGCACGTCCACGGCGTCGCAGACGGCGTGGGCGCTGCTGGCGCTGCTGGCGGCCGGCCGCCGTGACCGCGAGCCGGTGCGCCGCGGCGTCGGGTTCCTGGTCGACACCCAGAGGCCGGACGGCACCTGGGACGAGGAGCCGTTCACCGGCACCGGCTTCCCCGGCGACTTCTACATCAACTACCACCTGTACCGGCACACCTTCCCGCTGACGGCGCTCGGCCGCTACTGCCGTGAGGCGGCGTCGTGACGGGGTTCCCGCGGGGGCTGCGCCCCCGACCCCATCGCCGCCCGGCTCCCTGGCGGTCGCTCGCTCGGCCGGTCATGAGGTGCCGTATTGACCGCGCGGCCGGGGATCGTCCTGACGCCCCGCCGCGCGGAGGCGCGGGCGGTGGCGGGGGGCGCTCCGGGGTTGGAGACGATCGTCACCGGCGTGGGGCCCGAGCGGTCTCGGCGTTCGGCGATCAACCTGGCCGCCCGCTGCCACGGCGCCCCGGGCATTGCCGTCGCCGGCTGGTTGGCTCCGCCGCCGCCAGGCCTGGAGGCCGGCGATGTGGTGGTCGCCACCGAGGTGCTGGGGCCGTTCGGCAGCGTGCCGTTGCCGTCGGCGCCGCTGGTCGCCAGCGCCCTTACCCGGGCCGGCCTGCGGGTCCACGATGGCCCGGTCACACCGGCGGACGACGGGGAGAGCGCCTGGTTGGTCGAGGCGGCGCCCGATCGGCCGCGGGTCGTGGCGCGGGTGGTCGCCGACGAGCACCACACGCTCGGGGCGTACCGGGCGCTGCGCCGCACGGCCCGGGTCCTGGCGGCGTGGGCCGCGGCTGCCGGGCCCCGCACGGTCCTGCTGCCCGAGCCCCGCTCGTTCTGCGCCGGCGTCGAGCGGGCCATCGAGGTGGTCGAGCGGGCGCTCGACCGCTACGGCCCGCCCGTCTACGTCCGCCGGCAGATCATCCACAACCGGCATGTCGTCGCCGACCTCGAGTCGCGGGGCGCCGTCTTCGTCGAGGAGGTCGACGAGGCGCCGGAGGGCGCGCGGCTGGTGTTCTCGGCCCACGGCGTGTCCCCGGCGGTCGAGGCGGCGGCGGCGCAGCGGGGGCAGGCGGTGATCGACGCCACCTGCCCGCTGGTGGCCAAGGTGCACCGCGAGGTCCGGCGCTTCGCCGAGCGCGACTACAGCGTGGTGCTGGTCGGACACGCCCACCACGACGAGGTGGAGGGGACCGTCGGCGAGGCGGCGGACATCCAGCTGGTGTCGACGGCCGCCGACGCCGCGCACGTCGCCGTGCCCGACCCCGAGCGCGTCGCGTACGTGACCCAGACCACCCTGGCGCTCGACGACGTGGCGGACGTCGTCGCCGTGCTGCGCGACCGCTTCCCGGGCCTGGCCAGCCCCGCCGCCGACGACGTCTGCTACGCCACCCAGAACCGGCAGGACGCGGTGCGGTCGATCGCCGACGAATGCGACCTGCTGCTGGTCGTGGGGTCGCAGAACTCGTCCAACAGCCAGCGGCTGGTCGAGGTGGCCGAGCGGGCCGGTTGCCGGGCGCATCTGATCGACGACGAGCGGGAGATCGAGCTCGCCTGGCTGGCCGGTGCGGCCACCGTCGGGGTCACCGCCGGTGCGTCGGCCCCGGCGGCGATCGTCGACCGGGTCGTCGCCACCCTCGGGGGGCTGGGCCCGCTCGACATCCGCACCCGGGCGGTCACCACCGAGACAGTCCGCTTCTCGCTGCCCGAGGAGGTCCGGTGACCGAACCCACGTGTTTTCTTCGCGGGAATGGCTGCGGGAGCGACCAATCCCGCGAACAAGACGCCAGATCGCTGCCCGAGGAGGTCCGCTAACCCATGGTGCCGATCCGACAG
>JBKPHE010000001.1:0-7862 GCA_046744485.1 Actinomycetota bacterium
CTCGCCCACGTGACCGAGACACCCGAGGTCCAGCTGATCGCCCTGCTCCGCGCGGCCGTCGACAGCGGTCTGCTGGCGGAGTCCGAACCCGACGTCTTCACCTTCCACCACGACCTGGCGCGCGAGGCCATCAAGGAGGGATTGCTCGGCAGGGAGCGCCGCCGGCTCCACGAGGCGGCGTTCACCGCCCTACGGGCGGTGGGCAGCGAGGACCGGCTGGCCCTCGCCATGCACGCCCGGGGGGCCGGGCGGTATGAGGACATGGTCGCGGAGGCGCGCATCGGGGCCCGCGAGTCGCTCGCCCGTGGCTCCACGTACCAGGCCCGTCACCTGGCCGAGATCGGCCTGAGCGAAGCCGAGGACGACCTCGAACTGCTCGCACTGGCGGCCCGCGCCTGTTGGCTCGCCGGGCTGCTCGACGACGCCGCCGCGCACTGCGACCGCTGGCTCCGGCTGGCGCGCGAGCGCGACGACGTGAGCGAGGAGGCGGCAGCCCTGAGCCTGCGAAAGCGCGTTGCCCGGGAGGCCGGCCAGATCGAGGCAATGGTGGGCTTCACCGATCAGCTCATCGGCATCATCGACCGGCTGCCGTCCGACGCCGACCGGGCACGCGCCATGGCCGCCGTCGCCCAGTCGTACATGCTGCGCGACCAGATCGAGGCCACGTACGAATGGGCGGACAAGGCCGCGAGCCTGGCCGAGACCCTCGACCTCACCGACGTGCGCTTGGCGGCCATGGTCGACAAGGGCACGGCCATGCTCAACGCCCGGGACCAGGTCCTCGAAGGGCGGCGCCTGCTGCAGACCGCGGCGGACGAGGCCGAGCGGATCGGCGACCACGTGCTGGCGGCCCGGGCACTGAACTACCTCGTGTGGGACGCCCGCCAGTGGAGCGACGTCAGCGAGGTGCGGGAGATGATCGAGCGGGCCCACCGCCATGCCGAGGCCGCCGGGTTCGAGTTGGTCGCGGCCATCGACCTGGCGGCCAACCAGGCGCATCTCGAGGCCGCCGAGGGCGACCTCGACGCCGCCATCGCGCACCTCGACCACGCGCGCTACACGTCGGCCGGCAACGCCGTCTCGTGGACCGACGGCCGCTGGCTCGCCGTGATGCGGGCGGGCCTGGCGCTGGAGGCCGGCGACCTCGAGACCGCGCAGCGCTTCACCGACATGGCCAAGCCCCCCACGGAGCGGGTCGCGGTGGGCGTGTTCGGCCTCGACTTCCACCTGGCGTGCCGGCGCGGTGACCTCGCCGAGGCCCGCGAGCGCCTGCGCGCCTTCGGCGAGACGGTGGCCCATGACGGCGTCGCCTACCCCGGGCAGACCCACGATCTCCTGGCCGCCGCCCTGCGTGCCGGGTTGACGACCACCGAGATGCGGCCGCTGGTCGACCAGGTGGGGCTGTACGTCGGACACCGGCTGCCGCCGGACGACCCGTGGCGGCAGCTCATCGACGCCCAGGTCGCCGAGGCGGACGACCGGCTGGAAACCGCCGCCGACCTGTACGCGGCCGCGGCCGAGGGACTCGAATCGGCCCCCGAGGTCCTGGCCGCACACATTGGGACCGCGCATGTCGGCGCGGCCCGCGCCCTGGTGGCCGAGGGGCGACTGGACGAGGCCAGAGCCCATGCGGAGGCGGCCGGACCGTTCCTGGCGCGGTGGCGAGGCTGGCGGGTCGACGAGCTGCGGGCGGTGGAGCGCCGCCTCGGAATGGGACCGGAGCCGAGCGGGCCCGAGGCGCTCACCCCGCGTGAGCGGGAGGTGGTGTCCCTGGTTGCCGAGGGCCTGACCAACTCCCAGGTTGCCGAACGCCTCTACATCTCGCCGCGCACGGCTGCGGTCCACGTGTCGAACATCCTGGCCAAGCTGGGCATGTCGTCACGCACCGAGGTTGCGGCCTGGGCGGTGCGCGAGCGCCAGGGGGCTGGGCTAGACCCCACCAGTGGAGCGTTTTCTCCGCGGGATCGGTCGCCATAGCGCGCGATCCCGCGGAGAAAACGTGGCCGGGGCTCACGCCTCCACCACGACGGCGATTCCCTGGCCCACCCCGATGCACATGGCCGCCAGGCCCCAACCCCCGCCCCGGCGACGTAGCTCCCACAGCAAGGACGTGAGGATCCGCACGCCCGAACAGCCCAACGGGTGACCGATGGCAATGGCGCCGCCGTTGGGGTTGACGATCTCGGGGTCGAGGTCGGGCCAGTGGGCCAGGCAGGCCAGGGCCTGAGCCGCGAAGGCCTCGTTCAGTTCCACGACCGCGAGGTCGGACCAGGCGATGCCGGCGCGCTTGAGCGCCCGATCGGCCGCCTCCACCGGACCGAGGCCGTAGAGCGGCGGCTCGACGGCCGAGGTGGCCCGGGCGGCGATGCGTGCCAGGGGCTCGCGGCCGAGCCGTCCGAGTGCCGGCTCGTCGGTCAACAGCATGGCGGCGGCCCCGTCGTTGAGGGGCGAGGCGTTGCCCGCCGTGACCGATCCGTCCGGCCGGAAGCTCGGGCGCAGGCGGAACAGCGCCTCGAGCGAGGTGTCGGCGCGTATGCTCTCGTCCCGCTCGAGGAGCCGGCCACCATCGCCGTCGGTGACGAAGCTGACCTCATCGTCGAACCGGCCGGCATCCCACGCCGCGGCGGCGCGGCGGTGTGACCGCAGCGCGAACGCATCCTGCGCCTCCCGGCTGATCCGGTGTCGCTGCGCCAGGATCTCGGCCCCCACGCCCAGCGACACGGTCCACTCCGTCGGCATGCGGGGGTTGACGAGCCGCCAGCCCAGCGTCGTGGAGTGCAGCGTCTCGTGGCCGCGGGGGAAGGCGGTGTCCGGCTTGGCCAGCACCCAGGGCGCCCGGCTCATGGACTCGACGCCGCCGGCGACGGCGACGTCGGCGTCACCCACCGCAATGGCCCGGTCGGCGGCGATCACCGCCTCCAGCCCCGAGCCGCACAGCCGGTTGACGCTGGCACCGGGAACCGACACCGGCAGCCCGGCCAGGAGCACGGCCATGCGGGCGACATCGCGGTTGTCCTCGCCGGCGCCGTTGGCGTCGCCGAACCACACGTCGTCGATGTCGGCGGGGTCGAGGTCGGGCATCCGGTCGACGAGGGCCCGCAGTGCGTGGGCGGCCAGATCGTCGGGGCGCACCCCGGCCAGCGCACCGCCGTGGCGGCCGACCGGCGTGCGCACGGCGTCGACGATGTAGCTCATGGCACCGTCGGTGGGGCCCCGTCGAAGGCGCGCTGCAGCAGGGCTCGCAACGACGCCACGTCGGGCATGCGGGGGTTGGTGGTCCCGGTGTCCGCCACGGCGCGCTCGGCGGCGACGTCGAGGCCGTCGGCGGGCATCCCCAGCGCGGCGAGGCTGGTGGGCGCGCCGATCCGCTCGGCCAGGCTGCGGAGCACCGCCGCCTCCTCGCCGGGGCGCGCGCCGAGGCCAGCGGCGACGGCGGTCATCGCCTCGGCGGCAGCCGCGGCGTTGTAGGCGACGACATGCGGGAGCACGACGGCATTGACATCGCCGTGGACGAGCCCGAAGGTGCCGCCGAGGACGTGGCAGAGCTTGTGGTGCAGAGCCGTCCCTGCCACGGCCAGGACGGCGCCGGCCAGGTAGGCGCCGTAGAGCGCACCACCGCGGGCGTCGAGGTCGGCGGGATGGTCCACCGCCTCCGGCAGCGCGGCGGCCAGCGCCCGAATGCCCTCGACCGCCTGCAGCCCGACGATCGGGTCGGTGCCGGGCGCGTAGAGGCCCTCGACGCAGTGGGCGAGGGCGTTGAACCCGCTGGAGGCGGTGATGGCCGGCGGCATGCCGACGGTGAGGACAGGGTCGTAGACGACCGTCCGGGGCAGCGCCCGGAGGTCACGGCCCGTCTGCTTGTGCTCCCCGGTCACGCCGTAGATGGGGGTCATCTCGGACCCCGCGTAGGTGGTGGGCACCGCGACGAGCGTGACGAGACCGCCGGTCGCGGCCGCCCGCGCCGCCGGGTCGACGGCGATCGCCTTGCCCAGGCCCGTGGCCGATCCGCCCCCGATCGTCACCACGCCGTCGGCCTGCGCCTCGACCGCGGTGTGCCGGGCCGCTGCCGCCAGGTCCTCGGGCACGTGCTGACGCACCTCGTCGAGGCGCCCGGCGTAGCGCTCGGCCAAGTCGTCGGCGATACCGTCGCCGACGGCCTTGGACGCCTCGTCGACCACGAGCAGGACCCGCTCGAGGCCCAGCGCCGCCACCTCGTCGGCCACCCGTGCCACGGAGCCGACACCGAACACCACCCGCCCCGGCAGCGCCTCGTGTACGAACGGTTTCACGCCGCCGCCCCCTTGGTGCTGTCGAGCTCGCGCAGCACCTCGAGCTCCGTGGCGCTGGGCGGGGCAGTGACCGCGAGGTCGTCCGCCACGCGCAGGTGCCAACCCGTGGCGGCCCGGGCGGCGTCGACGGTGGCACCGGGATGCAGCCGCGTGAGGACGAGCTCGTCCTGCCCGGGATCGCGGGTCAGCACCCCCAGCTCGGTGATGACGGTGCTCACCCGGTCGCCCGTCGAGGTCCGGAAGCCGACCCGCTCCACGAACGCGCGCCGCGACTGCCGGACGACGACGACCACCCGCCGGCACGACGCCGCGATCTCGGGCGCCCCACCCGCGCCCGGCAGCCGCACGTTTGGCGTGCCGTAGGGGCCGATGACGGTGGTGTTGATGTCGCCGCGCCGGTCCAGCTCGGCCGCACCCAGGAACCCGACGTCGATGCGCCCTGCCTGGAGCCAGTAGTTGAAGATCTCCGGAACCGACACCACGGCGTCGGCGGTCTCGGCCAGCTCGCCGTCTCCGATCGACAGGGGGAGGGCGCGGGGCTTGGCCCCGATCGTCCCGGACTCGTACACCAGGACCAGGCCGGGTGCGTGGGTACGCCGGGCCAGGTTCGCAGCTGTCGACGGCAGCCCGATCCCCACGAAGCACACCTCCCCGTCGCGCAGCTGGCGGGCGGCGGCGACCGTCATCATCTCGTCGGCAGTCCAGGCGCCGTCGTCCCGTGCCGCGTGTGCCGGTGCGCTCACGTATCGCCTCGCCGTCCCCGCGGGTTCACCCGCTCTCCCTGTCCGCCAGCCAGGGGTACCGCTCGGTGTCCTGGCCGGCGTAGTCCGGGTCGAGGTAGATGAACACCCGCTGGATCAGGAAGTCCCTGATCTCGAACACGTCGCACCACCGCCCGGCCGCCCACTCGGGCACGCCCGCTCGCCACGGACCGTCGCGGTGCTCGCCGTGGCTGGTGCCCTCGCACACCACCACGTCGCTGCCCGAGAACACCCAGTTGAAGTGCGAGTAGTGGTGGACGATCTGCTTGATCGTCCCGCCCACGTCGCCGAACATCCGTCCGATCTCGTCCCTGCCCGAAGCCAGGCCCCACTGGGGGGAGTAGACCTGCGCGTCGTCGGCGAAGAGGTCGAGGATGCTGCCGCCGGTCGACGTCTCCCCGCCGTTGTCGAAGGCCTTCAGGTACTCGATGGCGACCGATTTGCGTTGCTCGTCGGTCATCGTCTGCGTCGTGACAGCCATGGTCTCCCCTCACCTAGGGCTCGGCACGAGGTCGAGCACGTTGCGTCTCATCCACTCAGCGAAGGCGTCGCGGTCGCGGCTGATGGCGTCCCACGCCTCGTAGAAGGCGTTGTCCCGCACCGAGTAGCCGTGGGCGTAGCTGGGGTGCGCGCCCCCGGGCACCGCGGCCACGACGTCGACCACCCACGACGGCAGCACGACCGCGCCAGGCCGTGGCTCGAGGGCGTCGACGATCTCCTCGACGGTGACGACGACCCGATCTGCCGCCAACGCCGCCTCCTTCTGCACCCCGGTGATGCCCCACAGCTGCACGTTCCCGGCCCGATCCGCCTGCTGGGCGTGGATGATGGTGACGTCGGGCCGCAGCGCGGCCACCGCAGTCAGGCTCTCGCCCGTGAACGGGCAGTCGATCGGGGCGACGTTGGCGGTGTGGCCGGGTAGGTCGGTGCCCGCGTAGCCGCGGAGCACGGCGAACGGCAGCCCCGAGGCCCCGGCGACGTAGCGGTTGGCCATCCCGGCGTGGCTGTGCTCCTCGATCTCGATCGGGTGCGGCCAGCCGTGCTCGATGGCGTCGCGGAACCGGTGCAGCGACCCGACGCCAGGGTTGCCGCCCCACGAGAACACGAGCCGGCGCGCCGCGCCCATGCCGATCATCTGGTCGTAGAGCACGTCGGGCGTGAGCCGCACCAGCGTCAGGTCACGCCGGCCTTGGCGGAGGACCTCGTGCCCGGCGGCGAAGGGGATGAGGTGCGTGAACCCCTCGAGCGCCACGGTGTCGCCGTCGTGGAGGGTGCCGGCAATGGCATCGGGCAGGCTGACGATCTCGCTCACGGCCCCGCCCCCGGCCGCGGGTACCAGGCGGGCAGCTGGGCGTCCACGTTGATCCAGACCGAGTGGGCGTCGGTGTACTCGTGCATCGCCTCGAAGCCCATCTCGCGCCCGTAGCCCGAGCGGCCCACTCCGCCGAACGGCGAACCCGGGTTGACCCGCTTGTAGGCGTTGACCCACACCATGCCGGACCGCAAGGCTCGGGCGATCCGGTGCGCCCGGGACAGATCCCGGGTCCAGAGGCCGGCGCCCAGCCCGTAGTCCGTGCCGTTGGCGAGGGCGATCGCCTCGTCGTCGGTGCGGAACGTGGTTGCGCTCACGAATGGCCCGAACACCTCTTCCTGGCTGACCCGGCTGTCGGGGTCGGCCCGCACGACGGTGGGCAGGACGTAGCAGCCGTGGGCGAGCGCCGGGTCGTCGGGCTCCTTGCCGCCGGTGACGATCTCGGCACCCTCGTCCAGCGCCACCTTGACGTAGGCGAGGACCCGGTCGCGGTGCATCGGTGAGGTGAGTGGTCCCATCTCGGTCGACTCGTCGAGCGGGTTCCCCAGCCGGATCGATGCGGCCAGCGATGTGAACCGCTCCATGAACTCGTCGGCCATCTCCTCGTGGAGGATGAGCCGGCTCCCCGCGATGCAGGCCTGGCCCTGGTTGTGGAAGATGGCGAACGCCGACCCGTTCACGGCTGCGGAGAGATCGGCGTCGGGGAACACGACGTTGGCGCCCTTGCCGCCCAGCTCGAGCTGGACGCGCTTGAGGTTGCCCGCCGACGCCTCGACGATCCGGCGGCCGGTGGCGGTCGACCCGGTGAATGCGATCTTGGCCACCCCCGCGTGCTCCGCCAGGTGTTGGCCGGCGGTCTGCCCGTAGCCGGGGACGACGTTGACCACGCCGGGAGGGATCCCCACCTCGGCCGTCAGCTCCGCTACCCGCAGGGACGACAGCGGCGTCAGCTCGGCCGGCTTGAGCACCACCGTGTTGCCGGCGGCGAGCGCCGGCCCCAGCTTCCAGCTGCAGAACATCAGCGGGAAGTTCCAGGGCACGATCTGCCCGACGACACCCAACGGCGCCCGCTCGACGTAGTTGAGGAACCCGGCCTCGACCGGCACGACCGAGCCCTGCACCTTGTCGGCCATGCCGCCGAAGTAGCGGAAGGTGGCCGCGGTGCGGGGCACGTCCAGCCCCCGGGAGTCACGCAGCGGGTGCCCCGTGTCGCGGCTCTCCAGGCGGGCAAGCTCGTCGGCGTGGCGGTCGATGGCGTCGGCGAGCCGCAGCAGCAGCCTCCCCCGCTCGGCCGCCGGGGTGGCGGACCACGCGGGGAACGCGGCGGTGGCTGCCGCTACGGCTCGGTCGACGTCCTCCGCCCGCGCCTCGGCCACCTCGGCCAGCACGGAGCAGTCGTGGGGATCGAGCACCTCGATCGTCGCGCCCGCCTGTCCGTCGACGAACTCCCCGTCGATGAAGAGCTTGGTCTGTTTCGGCTCGAACCCGGAGGTTTCGAGC
>JBKPHE010000162.1:0-12527 GCA_046744485.1 Actinomycetota bacterium
GCCGTGGCCCCACTGTTGCTGGTCGTACGACCGCCCGAAGATGGCGGTGTCGGCGAGGAGGCTGGGCCCCAGGATCCACTCGGGGAAGTAGTCCTGTGCCGTCGCCTCGGTCGTGAGGAACTGCGGCATCAGGAAGTCGCCCGTGAAGATCACGGTCGTCACCCCCGCCTCCTTGAGCCGGGCGATCATGGTGCGCGCATCCTCCTGTGCCCGATTGGGGTCCAGAACGAACGGGATGTCGGTTGTCAGCTCGATGCCCCCGTCGGCCAGGCCGTCCCGCAGGGCGTCGAACGACTCCGCGTAGCTGCCGTCGGCCGCGTCGTAGTGCACGACCGCATAGGCGCGCTCCTCGGCCTGCAGCGCCGGATCGCCCGCCAGCTCGGCCGGACCGGGAGCGGCCAGCTTGGCGATCGCCTCTGCGGCCAGCCTGGCGGCCTGGGTGGGCGTGATGACCCCCCAGATCATGGGGTAGTTGTCGACCGTGACGCTCTGGGGCAGGGGCTGCGCCGGGATCGAGATCACGCCCCGGGCCGCCAGCTCCTCGCTGAACGAGGCCTGCACCTGCAGCGGCCCGCCGAGGACGGCGAAGGGCTCCTGCTCGGCAATGGCGACGGCGTCGGACCGGGCGGCGGTCTCGTCGTCGGCCGCACCCGTGCCGGTGTAGAACTCGAGGTCGACGCGCCTGCCGTAGGTCTCGAAGACGGCGTTGAACACGTCCGCGTAGTCAGCCATCGTCTGGGTGGCCACCGAAGGATCGACGTTGGCTCCGGCGCCCGCGATCAGTGAACTGCCCACCGGGTCGATCGCCGGGTCCGACACGTACGCCACGAGCTTCACGCTGTCGGCCGTGACGCCCGGCGACGTCGCCCCACCGTTGTCGCCGTCGAACGGCACGACGCACGGCGGCGCGTAGACGGTGGGCAGCCTGAGCTTGCCGGTGGCCGGATCGCAGTTGGGCCCGAAGTCGAGGTCCGTCTCGCCCTCGAGCTCGGCCCGCTGGGGCGTCATGGGGCCAGAGCGGATCAGGTCTTCCTGGCTCGAGGCCACCCCGCCGTCCGTCGCCTCGTCATCGCTGTCGTCTCCCCCGCGACCGAAAACCAGGACGGCGGCACCGATGAGGGCGACCACGACGGCGATCGGCCCGTAGCGCCTCGCGGCCCGCTGCCAGCGAGGCCGGCCCGGCGGCGGCGCGGCCGCCCCGCCCGCCGCCGTGGTCTCGTCGGTGCTCGCCATCGTTGACCCTCTCCCCGGGTCGCCCGAATCACTCCGGCCGCGGATAGTCAGGCGTGTCGTCCTCCGGAGGGACCTGGTCGAAGATGGTGACCGACGAGTCGACGTCGAACAGGCCCGCATCCTCGACGCCGTCGGGGAAGTTGCCCAGCGTGTACCGCTGGGCACCGTTGGCGTAGCGGTAAAGGCCGACCCCATCGTTGCCGACCTCGTCCTCGCCGCTGGCGCTCGGATCGAACCAGATGATGGTCGCATCGTCGCCGCCGCCCCAGTCGGTGTCCGGCCAGACCCCGTGGTCGCCACGAGAGATCTGCGCCTGGGTCGGCCCACCGCCGGAGGGCGGGTACCGGAACAGCCCGTCGCGCAACGTCTCGGGTGTGAGCTCGGGCCCGGCGAGGTGGATGCCGGGGAACACCGTCGTCAGCATCCCGGCGTTGAGCAGGTTGGCGGTGTTGTTGGGTGGCAGGCCGCCGTAGGCCCAGTCCCAGATGCGGAAGGCGCCGTCGGTCTCCTGGATGCCCCTGGCGCTGATCAGCGAGATGCCGAAGCCGTTCTTCCACTGCTGCATGTCGGTCAGGCGGGCGAACAGCGACGTGTCCATGAGGTAGCTGGACCCGAGGATCCACTCGGGGTAGTAGTCCTGGGCCGTGGCCTCCGCGGTGAGCGAGGCCGGGGTGAGCGGGTCACCCGTGTAGATGACCGTGGTGACGCCCGCCTCCTTCAGCCGGCTGATGTTCGTCCGGGCGTTCTCCTGGGCGCGGGCCAGATCCAAGGTGAACTCGACGTCGGTCGCCAGCTCGATGCCGTTGTCGGCCAACTGGTCCACATACGCCTCGAACACTGGCTCGAAGTCGCCGTCGGGGTTGTCGTAGTGCAACAGCCCGTAGACGCGGTCCTTGGCTCGTGTCTCGTCGTCCCCGGCCAACTCGGCCTTGCCGGGTCCCGCCAGCTTGGCGATCATCTCGGACGCCAGCGCCGCCGCCTGGTCGGGCGTCGGGCCGTTCTGCCAGATGAAGGGCGCGTACTCGTCGACGATCGCTTGGGGAATCGCGGTGGCGCAGGTGCCGGCGCAGATGACTCCCCGCGAGGCAAGCTCGGTGGAGAAGACGGGGCTGGCCTGCTGTGGGCCGCCGATCACGATGAACGGGTCCTTCTCGGCTATGGCGATGGCGTCGGCCTTGGCCGCCTCCAGGTCGTCGTCCGCCCCGGTGCCGGTGTAGGTCTCGACATCGACCCGACGCCCGTACGTCTCGTACAGCTTGTTGTACAGGTCGGCGAAGCCTTTGACCGTCTCGGCGTTGGTCTGGGGGTTGACGTCTGCGCCTGCCCCCCTCACGGTCGCGGCGGTCAGGGGGTTGAGGGCCGGGTCGGCGACGTACTCCACCACCTTGACGGTGTCGGCAGTGACCCCGGGCGAAGTGGCGCCACCGTTGTCGCCCTCGAACGGCTCCACGCACGGGGGAGCGTACGTCGAGACGAGCTTGATCTTGCCCGTCTCGGTGTCGCAGTTCGGCCCCCAGTCGATGCTGTCGGTCTCGCCCTCCTGCTCCGCCTTCTGCCACGTCATGGGACCCGAGCTGATCAGCTCGTCCTCGCTGGTGGCGGCGTCGTCGGTGGCGGCCTCGTCGTCGTCGTTGCCGCCACCGAACACGAGCACCGCGGCGCCGATGAGGGCGAGGACCACGACGATGGGCCCGTACCGCTTGGCGGGCTTCACCCATCCGGGCTGGCGCTTGGGTGGCGGGCCCGCGCCGGCGCCGTCACCCTGGGCCTGGGTCTCGTCGGTGGTGGACATTGGAGCCTCCTCTCGTTCCCGGCGCCGGGGCTCAACCGGCTGTCGGGGCGCCGGATCGGACGATGGTGGCCTCGTCGGTACCGAGGTACGAGGCGACCACTTCCGGTTGTTCCACGACCTCGGTCGGCGTGCCTTCGGCCACCAGCCGTCCGAGGTCCAATGCGATCATGCGGTCGGATATCGAGCTGAGCAGCGGGAGGTCGTGCTCGATCACCAACAGGCTGGCGCCCAGCTCGTCACGCACCCGGCGGAGCATGGGCGCCAGCGCCTCGGCCTCCCGCTGGGCGATGCCGCTGGAGGGCTCGTCCAGCAACAGCACGGTCGGCCCCTGCGCCAGCACGCAGGCGAGGTCGACGACCCGCCGCGTTCCGGTCGACAGCTCGCGCACGAACTTGTCGCGGTAGGCGCCCAGGGCCAGCAGGGCGATCAGCTCGTCCACCCGGGCGTGGACCCGCTCCTCGGAGTCGGCCACGGACGGCAGGTGCAGCGTGGCCGCCATGGGGTCGCGCACCTCGACGTGCTGCTCGAGCGCGACCGCGATGGCCTCGTGGACGATGAGCCCCGGGAACAGCCTGCCGTCCTGGAACGAGCGGCCCAGGCCCCGCCACGAGCGGACGTGCGTGGGGACATCGTGGAGGTCGACGAGCTCCCCGTCGACCCGGAGGCGGATCGTCCCCGAGTCGGCGGGGGTGTAGCCGGAGATGACGTCGAACAGCGTGGTCTTGCCGGCACCGTTGGGGCCGATGAATCCCAGGATCTCGCCCGGGCGCACGTCGAACGACACGCCGTCGAGGGCCCGCACACCCCCGAACCGGCGAGTCACCTCGCGCACCTCGAGGACAGGTGGCCCACCCCGCACCGCCGAGCGCTCCGCGGCCCCGGCTGCTTCCGGGACCGGGTCGGTGGCCCGCAGGAACACCGACCGCAGCAGATCGGGTCGGTTCAGCAACTCGGCGGCCGGGCCCTCGAAGCGCACCTCGCCCTTCTCCATGAAGTAAGCCCGTTCGGCCACTGTCAGCGCCACGTTCACCGACTGCTCGACGAGGATCACCGTCGTGCCCTCGTCGCGCAGCGACCGCACCAACCCCAGCAGCTGCGCCACCACGGCCGGCGCCAGGCCCAGCGACAGCTCGTCGATCATCAGCAGGCGCGGCTTGGCGATGAACGCCATGCCCAGGGTGAGCATCTGCTGCTGGCCGCCCGACAGGTTGCCGGCCACCTCGTGCAGCCGATCACGCAGGATCGGGAACATGTCCAGCACGTGCTCGGTGTCGGCCGCCACCTTGGCGGCATCCTTCCGCCGGGTCCACGCCGCCAGGCGCAGGTTGTCGGCCACGCTGATCTGGGTGAACACCCCCTGGCCGCCCGGCACCATGGCGACGCCCCGACCCGCCACCTCGTCGGGCGGCGTGTGGGTCATGTCCCGGCCGTCGAACACCACCGCGCCCCCACTCGCCTGCACGAGCCCCGAGATGGCCTTGAGCAGGGTCGACTTGCCGGCGCCGTTGGTGCCCAGCAGGGCGACGATCTCGCCCTCGTCCACCTCCAGGTTCACGCCGAAGAGCACCTGCACGTCGTCGTAGTGCACGTCGATGTCCCGGCACAGCAGCAGCTTGACCTTGCCCTGCTTGCGCAGCAGCGCCACCTCCGACCGGGCGGCCGCGGAGCGCCACACCTGTTGGATGTCGTGTGCCACGAACGCGTGCCCGGAGGCGAGGACGAAGCCACCGACCAGGAACACCGGGACCGCCGCGACCAGCCCCCAGCGGATGCCGTACGTGTCCGCCAGTTCGCCGACCACGGGCAGGATCAGCAGGCCGGGCAGGATCCACAGGGTGCCGATCGCGAAGCCGAAGGCCCGCACCTTGGCCGGGACCGCGAGCGACAGCACGGCGTAGATGCCCGGAATCAGCAGGAAGAACGAGCCCTCCACGACGGCGTTGGCGGCGATGGCCACGCCGATGTTGGGCGCCGCGGCGAAGACGAGCAGTCCCAGCGCCACGACACACGCCACGTTGGCCAGGAAGCGCAGCACGAAGCCTGGCCCCCGCGCCATCAGCCGGGTCACGATCCGGATCCCCAGGATCAGCCCGGCCAGCTGGGCGCCCCCCTCGATGCCGGCCGCCACGAACCCGCGGGCCCGCTCGTCGAGGTTGAACACCTCCTCGTAGTAGAGGCCCCCGAGGGTCAGCAGGCCGACGACGGCGACGGCGAGGAACGGCAGGGCGTAGAAGATCCGCCGGAGGCTCCGCACCTGCCAGACGATGCGGAACGACTCGGCCCAGGAGGGCGGCTCCTCTTCGGTGTTGGCCACCTCGTCCGACACGCCCATGGCCCGCCGCTCGAACCGACCCCGCACCGGCTCGTGCAGTCGGAACGCGAGGACGACGAAGAAGGTGGTGACGGCCGAGAAGATGATGAACGGCCACCGCCACCCGAAGGCGTAGGCGATGAGCCCCGCGGAGAACGGGCCCAGGAACTGGCCGAGCGCGTTGGCGTAGCGGTGCACCGAGTAGACCCGCGGGCGCACGGGGATGTCGTAGTAGTCGGCGAGCAGCGAGTTGTGGACCGGATCGTTGACGGCCCGGCCCAAACCCGAGCCGGTGCGGGCGATCCCCAGCATCCACAGGTTGCTGGCCAGGCCGGTCAGGATCGAGAACCCACCCCACAGCGACGCACCACCGATGGCAATGGGGACCCGCCGGCGCCGGTCGGCGTAGAAACCGATCGGCAGCGCCAGGATGATCGCCCCCACCAGCGACAACGCCACGACCCACAGGATCCCGTTGGTGTCGAGCCCGAAGTGGTCGCGGATCTCCGGCAGCAGCACCCCGAAGGCGGTGCGGTCCAGCTCGTCGGCCATGTTGAGCCCGAACAGCACGCCGAGCGGGAAGAGCGGGCTGCCGCCTGTGGTCCGCCGCCTCCACCGGGACCACCAGCCGGGGGTCCGGTCGGGGGGTTCAGCCGCGGCGTCCTGGGCCGGCTCGGCGCCGTTGCCGCTGGGGTCGTCGATCGTCAGGCGCTCGTCGGCGCTCATGACCGCCCCTCGACCGGATCACGTCCCGAGGCAATGGGTTCCGCCGCACGGGGGGCGAGGTCATGGGTACCGGCCGCGGAACCCATGACCTCGGGCTCGTCTTGGTGGAACCTGTTGCCACCTGCGGGGGCGACCTCCCCGGCCTGCTCGGCCTGCTCCGCCAGTTCCGCCTGCTCGGCCTTCTCACCCGCGGCGAGGAGCACCTCCTCGACCGGGGGCTCGTCGGCGGTGGACAGCGGCGCCACTGCCTCGTCGACTCGCACGTCGGCCAGCAGGCTGGGCACGACCAGCCCCCGCCGCTTCGCCACCCGGCGGAGCGCGCCGTCGCGCACGTCCGCCAGGACGCCGCCCAGGCCGCTGGGGAAGATCAACAGCACGAACAGCAGGCCCACGCCGGTGGCCAGGAACTGCCACTGGTTGGGTAGGAAGAAGTCGACGCTGAAGACGTAGGTGGCACCCAGCAACGCGCCCGGCAACGACCCCAGACCGCCGATGACGACCATGGTGAACAGCTCGAGGCTGCGCTGGGGAAGGTAGGGGTCGATCGACAGCCCCGTCTGCTGGTGCACGTACAGGGAACCGGCGACCGCGGCCAGGAACCCCGAGAACGCGAACGCCGCCAACTGCGTGCGGGTGGCGTTCACCCCGTACGCCCGGGCGGCGCGATCGTTCTCGCGGATCGCGAACAGGACCCCGCCGGTGCGGGACCGCCGCAGGCCCACCACCATGGCCAGCGCCAGGGCCAGCACCGCCAGCGAGGCGTAGAACATGGCCGTCTCGCTGGTCAGCTCGATCCCGAGGATGGTGCCCCGGTCGATGCGCCGGCCCGGCAGCCAGTCGGGGAAGATCGTGCGGTTGAGGACGTACTGCGAAACGAACAACCCGAACGCCAGCGTGCTCACCGCCAGCGTGAGCCCTCGCCGGCGCAGGGCCGGATAGCCCACGACCACGGCGGCCACGGCGCCCGCCAGGCCGGCGACCGCCCCGGCCAACGCCAGGTCCCAGCCGCGGTGGTCGGTCAGCGCCCCGCCTACCGCGGCACCCACGCCCACGAAGGCCATGTGGCCCAGGCTCACCTGACCGGCCCAGCCGGTCAGCACCACCAGCGACGCGGCCACGATGCCGAAGATGACGATGATCGTGGCGAGATTGATGCGGCTGGTCGACAGCCAGGCCGGGAGGGTGAGCACGAAGGCCCCCAGCACGATTGCCAGCGCCGCTCGCGTCCCCACCACCTCGGGGAGGCGGCGCAGCTCACGCGGGATCGGCCGGATCTCCCGGGTGGCCTGCCACGTGGCCGACGAATCGGTGTCGACCCGCGCGGTGGTGCGGGTACGGCGCGTCAACAACAGCCCGGCGAGCACGATCCCGAACAGGACGGCGTCGTTGTAGGCGGGACGATTGCCGGGCTGGAACGTCATCGCCTGGTCGACGATCCCGAGCCCGATGGCGGCGGCGGCGATCGTGGTGAACCGCTCGAACCGGCCGAAGACAGCGGCCGCCAGGGCCTGCACCAGGAAGGTCGGCGGCAGGACCTCGCCGATCGGCAGGCCAACCGCGCCGGCCCGCAGGAACATGCCGAGGAACGCCAGCACCGAGGCCACGACCCACACCACGGTGTGCAGCCGTTTCACCGGGATGCCCAGCGTGAAGGCGCGGTCGGCCCGCTCTGCGGACCCCAAGATGGCGACCCCCACCCGCGACCGCTGCAGGAACAGCGCCATCGCCAGCAGGCAGACGGGCACCACGATCATGGTGAGCACGTCGTTGGCGTTGAAGTTGGTGCCACCGATCTCGAAGTTGGCCTCGAAGGGTGGCGCCAGTCGGGTGCCGAACGACTGGTCGCCGAAGGTGCGGGGCAGGAACAGCCCGGCGCCCGCGAGCAGCTGCGCGAGCCCGATCGTGGCGACGGTGAGCACCAGGCGGGGTGCGGAGAAGAACCTACGGATGATGAGGGACTCCACCAGCACCCCCAACACCAGCGCCGCCGCCAGGCCGGCGATCAGCCCGATCCAGTAGTTCCAGTTCCAGGCCACCACCAGCATCACTGCGAGCGTTGCCGGCACCGCCCCGAGGTCACCCTGGGCGAAGTTGATGATCCGGTTGGCCCGATAGATGAGCGCGATGCCCAGAGCGATGAGGGCGATCCGGCTCCCGAACAGCGCACCGTTGACGACGACGCCCAGTGGGGCGGGGAACGCGACCCGCTGCAGCACGACCAGCGCCGCCAACGGCGCCAGGAACGCGAGCCGCCGCGCAACCTCGGAAAGCTCGAGGCGCCTGGCAGCTCGTTTGGTCGTGCTGTCGACGGCGGCGGTCGTCATCGCACTCCTCGTCAGGTATCCCCTGATCCGCTGGGCCCGCTCGATCCCACCTCCGAGGCGCTGCCCCAGTTCTCGAGCAGGGCGAGCACCATGGTCCGCAGCTGTGTCTCGGCCTCGTCGGCCGACATCTTCTGGTAACGGCGCATCACGTCCCACGAGGCGGACCCGATGGTCAGCGCCAGGGCCTGCCGCAGCCGGCCGCCATGCGCCCCCGCGGCCTCGATCTCGGCGGCGAACACGTTGTCGATCTCGGCGCGCCCGGCCTTGCGCCCGGCCTCCAGGGCGCGCTGCAGGGCGGGGGAGAACGGCTCCTGGACCAGGGCGGCCCGGCGGACGCCAGTGCTGGCCTCGTAGATCGTCCGCCGGTGGGCAACCAGCGCCGCCACCCGCCGGTCGATCGGGCCCTCCGTCGGGACCGGTCGGGCCAGCGAGATCAGGTACTCGCCGTGACGGACGGCGGCCGCGACCAGCAGCGACTCGACGTCGTCGAAGTGCACATAGATCGACCGCAGCGACACGCCGGCCTCGGCTGCGATCTCCCGGGCGGTGGGGCGCAGGTTGCCCTTCTCGTTGAGCGCGAGCAGCGCGTCCACGACGGCCATGCGGGTGCGGGCCGCCCGGCTGGCTCGACCATCGCTGGCTCGATCGTCCCCTCCCGCAGGCTCGCTCGATGTGACCGTCGTCTCAGCCATCGGCGGGACGGTAGGGTTTTTTTCACGACCTGTGCAACACGTGTCATCAACGTGTCACGTGGCGTCACCGGCGGTGTCGGCGGTTCGGGAATGGGCGTCGAAGAAGTCCAGGATCGTGTCGGTGGCGGGATACGCCTGGCCCCCGGTTGCCGCGGGCTGGATGGCGTTACCGGGCCAGTCGTGGGTGCCGCCGACGATCGTGTACAGCACGACCTGGGTGCCACCGGCACAGCCCGTGAGCGTGTCCGTCTCGACACCCGCGGCCGGTTCGTCCTCGGTGGCTGGGCGCTGGCAACCGTAGGCATCGGCGTACTGCTCGAGGGTGTCGAGCACGGGGGGTATGCCCACGGGCCCCCCGCCGACCGAGCCGCCGTCGTAGGGCACGGCCGGATCAGCGGTGCCGTGGAACGCGATCACCGACGGCGTCGCCTGGTCCACGGGGCAGGTCGTGGGGATGAACGCCGCCACCATCGCCACCGCCGCGAAGCGATACGGCGGCCTGCACTGCAGGAAGCCCGTGAACGCCGAGCCGGCGGAATGACCCGCCGCGTAGACGCGGTCGGCGTCGATGCACAGCCGCTCGCTCAGGTCGACGACCAGGGCGTCGACGAATCCGAAGTCGTCGGCCCTGGCCCGGTCACCGAAGTAGTTCCAGTCGCGGGGATCGCCCAGCGCATCGGGTGTGACCACGATGTAGCCGCGAGCCGTGCCCTTGTCGGCCATCGCCGCGTAGGCGTTCTGGCCTTCCTTGTCGCTCGAGAAGCCGTGGAAGCTGAACGCCAGTGGCTGCGCGGTCGTGCCGTCGTAGTCGTCGGGCAGCGCCAGGAGGTAGGCCCGCTCCTCGCCACCGAAGCTGAACGTCTGCTCGCCATCTGTGGCCGTGGCCGGCCGTGCGGGATCGCAATCGGCAGCGGACGGCTGGTCGGTGGCCTCGGCACCATCGGACCCACCGGGATCTGCGCCCCCGCTGCCGTCGCCGCCGCTGCATGCCACGAGGACGAGCGCGGCGGCCAGCAGGGCGGCAGCGGTTGTCACAGGGCCTCGGTGCTCCATGGCGGCGACACGATAGGTATCGGCCGCAGCTGTCTCGACCTTCGGTAGCCACCGCCGGGATACGCATGGAGGAGGCGGCGGCGTTCCCCCGGTCAGCTTCGGCTGTCTCCGCCGCCGCGCCTCCTCCGGTTTGTAGTCAGTACCCGGTTCGGCGGTCGTCAATCCTCGCGTTCCTGGTATGTCACATGCGGAACGCCCGAGGCCTCCGCCCACAGGCGCCAAGCCTGGAACCCCGAGTGTCACCTGGCGAGAAGGGGCCCGACCGTCTCGCTCGACGCGACGATGGCGCGGGCGATCGACGCCAGCCGGTCATCGGGCAAGCGCATCGCCGGCCCCTGCACCGCCACCGCTGCGACCGCCGAGCCGACGGAGTCGAGCACCGGGGCGGCGACGGCCCGGACGCCGGGGTTGCGCTCCTCGTCGTTGAGCGCCCAACCCCGCTCGCGGGTCCGTTGGAGGTCGGCGGCAAGCCAATCACGGCGGGTGATCGTGCGATCGGTGAACCGTGTGAGCCGAGGCAAGCCGCTCAGGACGTCGACGTCGGCACCGGGTGGGGCGAAGGCCAGCAGACACTTGCCCATGGCCGACGTGTGGATCGGGACCCGGCTGCCCGCCAGTTGGTCGAAGCGGAGGGGCTGGGGCGAGGGCACCGCCAGCACCACCAAGACCTCGGCGCCCGAGCGAACACCGAGGTTCACCGACTCGCCGGTGGACTCCGCCAGCGACTCCAGCACCGGCAGCGCCCGGGCGTAGCCGAGGTGCTCCTCTGCCCGCCTGCCCAGCACGACGGCCATGGGACCGAGCTGGTACCGCTCGCTGCGGGGGTCCTGCATCAGCATCCCGCCGGCGCACAGCGCCCGCGTCAGGCGATGGGCGGTGCTGACCGTTAGCCCGGTCGCCGCCGCGATCTCGCTCACGCCCAGATTGCGGTCCGCCTGCTCGAAGCAGCGCAGCACCGCCAGGGCCCGTTCCACCGACTGCGCGCCCGACCGGGTGTCGGCGCGTCCGTTGCCGCTGGGTGCCACCGGCGCATGATCGCACGGCCGGGCGTTCCGGGTGGTTCCCACTTGCGGGACTGGGTTCCGAGATGTAGAAAAACCGATCATGTCCATCAGATTTAACGCAAAGCCGTATCGCCGCCGGCCGTGGCGTTGGCTCAGCCTTCTCGTGGCCTTCGGCCTGGTGGCTGCGGCATGCGGGGACGACGACGATGACGCCACAAGCGCGGGCGCCGACACCGGGAACGGCTCGGAGCAGGCGAGTGGCGCCGACGCCGAGCCCAACGGGACCCTCCGGCTCGGCTACTTCCCCAACGTGACCCACGCCCCGGCGATCATCGGGGTGCAGGAGGGCATCTTCGAGGAGGCGCTGGGCGACGGCGTCGATCTGCAGCTCCAGACCTTCAACGCCGGCGGCGAGGCGATCGAGGCGCTGATCGGCGGCTCCATCGACGCCACCTTCATCGGCCCCAACCCGGCCATCAACGGGTTCAGCGAGTCCGACGGCGAGCTGCTGCGGATCGTTGCCGGCACCACCTCCGGCGGAGCGTCACTCGTAGTGCGCGACGGCATCGACTCGCCCGACGACCTGGCCGGCACCACGCTGGCGTCGCCGGCGCTCGGCAACACGCAGGACGTTGCCCTGCGGGCCTGGCTGTTGGAGGAGGGCTACGAGACCGACGAGTCCGGCGGCGGCGACGTCGCGATCACCCCGCAGGAGAACCCGGACACGCTGACCGCCTTCCAGCAGGGTTCGATCGACGGAGCCTGGCTGCCGGAGCCGTGGGCCACCCGGCTGGTCCAGGAGGGCGGCGGGCACGTGCTGGTCAACGAGGCCGACCTCTGGCCGGAGGGCCAGTTCGTCACCACCCACCTGATCGTGGCGACGGGCTACCTCGAGGACCATCCCGAGAACGTCCGGGCGCTGATCGGCGGCCTCCTCGACGCCATCGATGTCGCCAACGACGACGCCGCCGAGGCGCAGGCCGTCACCAACGACGGGATCGAGGCCGATACCACCAACCGCCTCGACGATCAGACCATCTCGGCGGCCTGGGAGAACCTCACCTTCACGCCCGACCCGATCGCCGCATCGCTCGAGAAGTCGAAGGACGACGCAGTGGAGGTCGGGCTCCTGGACGACGTCGACCTCGACGGCATCTACGACCTGAGCATCCTCAACGACCTGCTCGCCGAGCGGGGTGAGGAAGAGGTCGACGGGCTGTGACCAACCGTCCCACCACCGATGCCGGAGTGGCCGACGCACCGGCGGCGGTACCGAGGATCCCGCGGGGACCCCTTCCGGCGGGGGCGTTGCGTGGGGTGCGCACGGTCTACGGCGGCGGCCAAGCTGCGGTCGCCGCCGTAGACCACATCGACCTCGACGTGGCCCCGGGC
>JBKPHE010000214.1:0-9601 GCA_046744485.1 Actinomycetota bacterium
CCTCGAGGGCGTCGACGATGGCGGCGTCCAGGAGGTCGGGAACGTCGAACTCACCGGACCACTCGTCCCACGGGTTCTTCGCCGACACCACGGCGTCGGCGAGCTGCGCCGTGCACAACAGTCGGGTGGCGAAACCCAGACGGCGCAGTCGAGCCGTCAGATCGAAGCCGAACCGCCAGAACACCGGCGTGTTGTCCCCGTGGAACTCCGGCTCCGTCGGTGGGGCCGTGTGGCCTTGGAGCACGGGTACCTGCAGCAGCAGATGACCCCCGGGGGCAAGGACCCGACGCAGCTCGGTCAGTGCCTTGTCGGTGTCGGGGATGTGCTCGAGCACGTGCGCGCACAGCATCACGTCGACGCAGGCATCAGGTAGGTCGATCGCCTGCAGGTCGAGCCGGAGGTTGCCGGCGTGTGCCCGGAGGTCGTAGTCGCTGGTGCGGTAGAAGAACCAGGTCGCCATGGCGTCGCGGTAGGCCTGTCCCAGGCGGGGGCTGCACTCGATCACGCGCAGCGCCGCATGGAGCTCGACCCGTTCGCTGAGGCACCAGTGCAGGAACCGGTCACGGCCGTTGCTGCCGCAGGCCGGACAGGTCGAGAACTCGACATGTTGGCGGCCCTCGAAGGCGTCGCCCTCCCAGCGGCAGATGTTGCACAGCACGGTGGCGGCGTCCGCTACCGGGAGTGGGAGCCAGGGGGGTGTCAGCGGATCGGGGTGCGCTGTGGCCACCGGCGGTGGGTCGTCACCAAGCACGCGCCGACCGACCTCCCCGAGCCTGCGGTACGAACGTGTCGCGACCCTCCGGGCGGCTCGCATGCCGGAGCCGAGGCGACCGCTGTCGTTGGCGGAGACGCCGTCCGTCACCGGGGGCCCGCCTCGTCGTCACCCGGCACCACGCCGTGCGCTTCCAGTAGCCGTTGTGCCGCGGTGGCGGGGGACAGTCGGCCCGCCCGGACGGCGTCCTCGGTGTCGGACCAGCGCGTCGCCACGCGGGCGTCCCGACGGAACGAGTCGATGAGGTGCTCGCGGATCTCGTCCCACATCCAGGACACCGCCTGGCCGGCTCGGAGGCGGTCGAGCGCGTCGTCCTCACGGAGGTGGGCAACGAGCTTCTCCACGGCCGCCCACGTCTCGTCGACACCGGTGCCCTCGAGCGCCGACGTGGCCAGCACCGGAACTCCCCAGCCGGGGTGCTTGGGTCGCAGCAGGTGGACCGCCTGGCGGTAGTCGGCGATGGCCCGCCGGGCCGCCGGCAGCAGATCGCCGTCGGCCTTGTTGACGACCACGACGTCGGCGAGCTCGATGATCCCCCGCTTGATCCCCTGGAGCTCGTCGCCGCCGCCGGGGGCGACGATCAGGCAGAAGCAGTCGACCATGTCCGCGACGGCCACCTCCGACTGTCCCACCCCCACCGTCTCGACGACGATGACGTCGAAGCCCGCGGCCTCGCACAGCAGGGCGGCCTCTCGGGTGCGGCGGGCGACGCCGCCCACGGAGCCACCCGAGGGCGACGGTCGGATGAAGGCACGCGGGTCGCGGGCGAGGCGTTCCATGCGGGTCTTGTCACCCAGGATCGACCCGCCGCTCCGGCGGCTGGACGGATCGACCGCCAGGACCGCCACCCGATGGCCCACGGCCGTGAGGTGGCCGCCGAGCTCCTCGATGAATGTCGACTTCCCCGCGCCCGGCGTGCCGGTCATGCCGAGGCGGACGGCTCCGCCGGTGTGGGCGAGCACGGTGTCGAGGAGCGCGGCGGCCCCCGACCGATGGTCGGGGCGCGTCGACTCGACGAGCGTGATCGACCGGGCGAGGGCGCGCCGATCGCCCTCGATGAGGCGCGCCGCGAGCTGGTCCGGGTCCGTCACGCGCGCGGAGTCTAAAGCGGCCCAGCGGATAGGGCGCTCCGGAGCGCACCCCCGCGTGGGAGCGTGGGACCCATGGGGTCCTCGCTCGGGTTCGTCGGCGACGGCCAGTCCTAGCTCGGCCCCCGTCTCCTCGTTCCCTACGCGGCGGTGCGCTTGGAGCGCAGCACGGCCAGCACCTGGCGGGCGGCGGCCGGGATGTTGGTCCCCGGGCCGAAGATGGCGGCGACGCCGGCGGCCCGCAGCATGTCGTAGTCCTGCGGCGGGATCACCCCGCCACACACGACGACCACGTCCCCGCCCCCAGCCGCCTTCAGCTCCTGGATCAGCTGGGGCACCAGCGTCTTGTGGCCGGCGGCCTGGCTCGACACGCCGACCACGTGCACATCGTTGTCCACGGCGTCGCGGGCCGCCTCGGCGGGCGTCTGGAACAGGGGTCCGACGTCGACGTCGAAGCCCAGGTCCGCGAAGGCGGTGGCGATCACCTTGGCTCCGCGGTCGTGGCCGTCCTGTCCCATCTTGACCACCAGCATCCGGGGTCGGCGACCCTCCTCGCGCCCGAACGCCTCGACCTCGGCCTGCACCTCGGCGAACGCCTGGTCACCGTCGTACGCCGATCCGTACACACCGTGGATCGAATGGATCTCGGCCTTGTGCCGCCCGAACACCTGCTCCATGGCGTCGCTCATCTCGCCCAGCGTGGCCCGGGCGCGGGCGGCGTCGATGCAGAGCGCCAGCAGGTTGCCGTCTCCGGCCGCGCCCTCCGTGAGCCGGCGCAGCGCGGCGGCGCACGCGTCGGCATCCCGGTCCGCCCGGACCGTCTCGAGGCGGGCGATCTGCTGGCGCCGTACCTCGGTGTTGTCGATGTCCAGCACGTCGACGTGGTCGGGGTCGCCCGGTTGGTACTTGTTGACGCCGACGATGACCTCCTCGCCCCGGTCGATGCGGGCCTGGCCGAGGGCGGCCGACTCCTCGATCCGCAACTTGGGCATGCCCGAGGCCACAGCCCTCGTCATGCCCCCCAGGCCCTCGACCTCCTCGATCAACGCCCAGGCCTCGTCGGCCAGTCGCTGTGTGAGCGACTCGACGTAGTAGCTGCCGGCCAGCGGGTCGACCACGCGGGGGATGCCCGTCTCTTCGGCCAGGATGAGCTGCGTGTTGCGGGCGATGCGGGCGGAGAAGTCGGTGGGCAGCCCCAGCGCCTCGTCGAAGCTGTTGGTGTGCAGGCTCTGCGTGCCACCCAGCACCGCCGCCATCGCCTCGACCGCGGTACGGACGACGTTGTTGTAGGGGTCCTGCTCGGTGAGGGAGACGCCGCTGGTCTGGCAGTGCGTCCGCAGCACCGCCGATCGAGGGTCCTTGGGGTCGAACCGGGAGATGACCCGGTGCCACAGCAGCCGGGCGGCCCGCAGCTTGGCCACCTCCATGAACAAGTTCATGCCGATGGCGAAGAAGAACGACAGGCGCCCGGCGAACCGGTCGATGTCGAGCCCTCGGCCCAGCGCGTAGCGCACGTACTCCAAGCCGTCGGCGATCGTGAACGCCAGTTCCTGGGTCGCCGTGGCGCCCGCCTCCTGCATGTGGTAGCCGGAGATCGAGATCGAGTTGAACCGGGGCATGTGCCGGGCCGTGTACTCGATGATGTCGGCCACGATCCGCATGCTCGGCTCGGGTGGGTAGATGTACGTGTTGCGGACCATGAACTCCTTGAGGATGTCGTTCTGGATGGTTCCGCTCAGCCGGGCCTGATCGACCCCCTGCTCCTCGCCGGCCACGACGAAGCACGCCAGCGTGGGCAGCACCGCGCCGTTCATCGTCATCGACACCGACATCTTCTCGAGCGGGATCTGGTCGAAGAGGATCTTCATGTCCTCGACCGAGTCGATCGCCACCCCGGCCTTGCCCACGTCGCCCTCGACGCGGGGATGGTCGGAGTCGTAGCCCCGGTGCGTGGCCAGGTCGAACGCCACCGACAGACCCATCTGCCCGGCGGCCAGGTTGCGCCGGTAGAAGGCGTTCGACTCCTCGGCGGTGGAGAAGCCGGCGTACTGCCGGATGGTCCAGGGCCGGTTGGCGTACATCGTCGCCCGCACGCCCCGCACGAACGGCGGGAAGCCGGGCAGCGAGTCCAGCGCCTCCACGCCGGCGAGGTCGGCGGGCGTGTACAGCGGCTTCACGTCGATGCCCTCGGGGGTGGCCCACACCAGGCTGTCGGGGTCGGCACCCTTGAGGTCCTCGGCCGCCAGGACCCGCCAGTCGTCCAACGTCGGCTTCTCGCGAGGATCGCTCACGTGTCGCAGCCTAGGGACGCAGATGCCGGGCGACGAAGCCTGTCCGCCCGTAGGATGCCCGGTCGATCCCGCACCCAGGAGGACCCGCGCATGCCCGACGCCCAGGCCTGCCTCTCGGTGGTCATCCCCTGCTACAACGAGCGCGACACGGTTGCGGACGTAGTGGCGCAGGTGCTCGCGTCCCCGTGGACGGCCGAGATCATCATCGTCGACGACGGATCGACCGACGGCACCCGCGATGTGTTGGCGGCCATCAGCGAGCCCCGCGTGCGCGTGTTGCTCCAGCCCCACAACCAGGGCAAGGGCGCCGCGCTGCGCCGAGGATTCTCCGAAGCGATGGCGCCGCTGGTGATCGTCCAGGACGCCGACCTCGAGTACGACCCCGGCGAGTACGGGGCGCTGGTGCAGCCCCTCCTCAGCGACGACGCCGACGTCGTCTTCGGGTCACGGTTCATCTCCAGCCATCCGCACCGGGTGCTCTACTTCTGGCACTCGGTGGGCAACCGGTTCCTCACCACCCTGTCCAACGTCTTCACCAACCTGAACCTCACCGACATGGAGACCTGCTACAAGGTGTTCCGCCGCGAGGTCATCCAGGCAATCGACCTCGAGGAAGACCGGTTCGGCGTGGAGCCGGAGGTCACGGCCAAAGTCGCGGCCCACCGCGACTGGCGGGTCTACGAGGTGGGGATCAGCTACCGCGGCCGCACCTACGCCGAGGGCAAGAAGATCGGGTGGCGCGACGGCGTCCGGGCCGTGTGGTGCATCCTCAAGTACTCGCCGCCGGGCCAGCGCGTGCGCCGTGGGTTCCGCGGTTCAGCCGGCCACCCGGGCGAACCGCCGACCCGCGCCGGCGACGACGAATACCGGGCCGACGGTGCCACCGCCGACCACGGTGACCGCTCGCGCGTCTGAGCCCAGCGGGCGCCGGCGCGTGGGTGCGCCGTTGTTCGAGCTGGACGGCGTGTCGCTGGAGATCGACGGCCGTCCGATCCTGCGCCGCATCTCGCTCCGCGTGTCCGGCGAGGGCATCACCGTGTTGCTCGGCCCGTCGGGTGCCGGCAAGACCATGATCCTGCGGCTCCTCAACCGGCTCGAGGTGCCGACCGCGGGGGTGGTCCGCTTCCGGGGCGAATCGGTGGCGTCGATCGACCCCCTGGCCCTCCGCCGCCGGGTAGGCATGGTGTTCCAGCGGCCGGCACCGTTCCCGGGCACCGTGCGCGACAACCTGCGGGTGGCCGACCCCGAGGCCACCGACGACGCGTTGCTCGCGGCGCTCGGCGGCGCGGGCCTGCCGCCGGCGTTCCTGGACCGGTCGGCCGACGAGCTGTCCGGCGGCGAGTCACAGCGCATGTGCCTGGCCCGCACCCTGGTCACCCGGCCCGAGGTGCTGCTCATGGACGAGCCCACCTCTGCGCTCGATCCCGACGCCCGCCACCGCCTGGAGCGCACCGCCCGAGATCTCGCCGCCGAGGGCCGGCCGGTGGTGTGGGTGACCCACGACTTGGATCAGGCGGACCGTCTGGCCGACGACGTGCTGGTGGTCATCGACGGACGGGTCGCGTCGGCCGACGAGCGTGACCGCTTCCTGAAGGAGGACGACGGTGGTTGAAACCCATGGATGACGCCGCGATCGGATGGGGCGGGCTGGCCCTCTCGCTCATCCTCGTGGCCGTGGCCGTCGGCTTGTCCGTGTGGCAGGGCCTGCGGCTCGAGCGCGAGATCGTGTGGGCGTGCGCCCGGGCCATCTCCCAGCTGCTGGCCGTGGGCTACCTGCTCGTGCTGGTCGTCGACGACGATGCACCCGTCATCTGGGCGTGGCTCTGGGTCGCGGCCATGGTGATCTTCGCCGCCGTGACCGTCCGGCGGCGCGCCTCCGATATCCCCGACATCACCCGGCTGGCGGCGCTGGCCATCGCCGCCTCGGCCGCCATCAGCCTGCTGGTCGTGTTCGGCCTCGGCGTCTACCCCAACGTCGGCCGGGCAGTGGTGCCCATCGCCGGCATGATGATCGGCAACTCGATCGGCAGCGTGGTGGTGGCCGCCCGCCGCATCGTCGGGGAGCTCGCCGACCGGCGCCCCGAGGTGGAGGCCAGGTTGGCACTGGGCCAGCCGTGGCAGCAGGCGTCGAAGCCGTTCGTGCGCGGCGCGCTGCGCACCGCCCTCACGTCACAGCTCGAGAGCACCAAGGCGGTCGGGCTGGTCTTCCTACCCGGCGCCATGACCGGGCTCATCCTGGCGGGCGTCGATCCGGTCGACGCCGTGCTGGTCCAGGCGGCGATCATGTACCTCATCCTCGGCTGCGTCGCCACCAACGTCGTGGTCATCGGCCTCGGCCTCACGCGCCGCCTGTTCACGCCAGACCACCGCCTGGTCCGGCTGGCTCGAACGGCGGCCTGACGCCGGGGCACCGCCGGCAGGGGTGAGGGTTCAGGGCCGGCCACGTAGCCTGGGGGTCGTGCCTCTGCGCTTCGTGATCATCGGCGGGGGGCCCGCCGGCAACACGGCGGCCACGACCGCGGCCCGCCTCGGCGCTGAGGTGACGCTGGTCGAACGCGATCTCGTCGGCGGCGCAGCCCACCTGCACGACTGCATCCCCTCCAAGGCCATGATCGCCACCGCCGGCGCCATGGGGATGGTCGACCGTGTCGCCGGCATGGGCCTGGCCGGGGCCGAGGCGAAGCTGGACCTCGAGCTGCTGCGGGAGCGGATCCTGCGGATCGAGGAGCGGCTCGAGTCCAACATCGTCCAGCTCCTGCACAGCCAGGGGGTCCGCATGATCCTGGGCAGTGGACGGCTCAAGGGCCCCCACGAGATCGCGGTCGAGACCGACGAGGGCGTGAGCGAGATCGAGGCCGACGCCATCCTCGTGTCGACCGGTAGCCGTCCCCGCGTCCCCGACTGGGCGCAGGTCGACGGTGAGCGGATCCTCACCACCCGCGACGCGTACCCTCCCTCCGAGCTGCCCGAGCACCTGGTGGTCATCGGCGCCGGCGTCACCGGCGTCGAGTTCGTGCACATGTTCTCGGCCTTCGGGTGCCAGGTCACCTTCGTGGTCAGCCGCCAGCAGGTGCTGCCGCAGAAGGACCCCGAGGTCGCCGCCGCCCTGGAGGACGAGCTGCTGCGCCGGGGCGTGCAGCTCTACAAGGGGGCCCGCGCCGAGGGCATCGACCCCACCGAGGGCGGCGTGGCCGTGCGCTGCAACGACGGCCGCGTGGCCACGGGCAGCCACGCCCTGCTCGCCGTCGGCTCGATCCCCAACAGCGACGGACTGGGGCTCGACGCCGCCGGGGTGGAGGTCGATCCGGGCGGCTACGTGCCCATCAACCATCACTGCGTCACCAACGTGCCGCACATCTATGCCGCCGGCGACCTGTCGGGCAAGCTGCCACTGTCGTCGGTGGCGGCGATGCAGGGGCGCAAGATCGCCGAGCACGTCATGGGCCTGCACACCCGTTTCCACCGCCATCTCGACTACGACAAGGCGGCGTCGGCGATCTTCACGGAACCCGAGATCGCGGACGTGGGCCTGGCGGAGGCCGACGCGTTCGCCGAGGGACGCAAGCTGCGGGTGACCAAGGTGCCGTTCTCGGCCTCGGCCAAGGCGCTGATCAACAACGAGACCAAGGGCTTCGTGAAGATCCTGTCCGACCCGGCCACCGGCGTGGTCCTGGGCGGGTCGATCGTGGGGCGTCAGGCGGCCGAGCTCATCTCCGTCATCGCCGTGGCCGTCACCAACGGCCTGCGGGTGAACGACATCGTCGAGAGCCTCCTCGTCCACCCGTCGCTGGCCGAGGCCCTCGTCGACGCCGCCGAGTAGCGGGCCGGGTACCTCCTTCTGTCAGCGTTCGGCACCGATCCGGTACCTGAGGTCCGACGGAACGAACTACTCGATCACGACCACCACGTCGCCCGAGCCAACGGACTGGCCGGCGGTCACCTTGACCTCCGTGACGGTGCCGGACTTGTCGGCGGCGATGTTGTTCTCCATCTTCATCGCCTCGAGGACGCACACGGTCTGGCCCGCCTCGACCTCGTCGCCCTCGGAGACCAGCACCTTCACGATCGTGCCCTGCATCGGCACGGTCACGGCCCCGGTGCCGGCCGCCCGGGCCGACGCTCCGGTCGACCGGCGGGGACGGGGCGACGCCCGGCCACCGGCGCCGGCCGCTGCCACCACCGCGCCCGCCTGGGACTCGGGCACCCAGACGGTCACCGCGAAGCGGCGACCGTTGACCTCCACGTCGACGTCGCGCCGCACCTTGGGCTCGGCCCCGGTCTCGACGTCCTCTGGGACGGGTGGGACGGCTGCGCCGATGGCGGACAGGTCGAGCCGCTCCTCGACCCACTTGGTCGAGTGCTCGCCCGCGATGAACTCCGGGTGGCGCAGGATGGCCGTGTCCGCGGGGATGGTCGTGGGAATGCCGGTGATCTCGAACTCGCCCAGCGCCCGCAGCGTCCGGGCGATCGCGGCGTCACGGTCGGCACCCCAGCAGATCAGCTTGCCGAGCAGGTTGTCGTAGAACTGGCTGACCTCGTCGCCGGCCTCGTAGCCGCCATCCCAACGCACGCCGTACCCCTGGGGCACCCGCAGCGTCGTGATCGGCCCCGGCGAGGGCACGAAAGCGCCGCCGGCCGGGTCCTCGGCGTTGATCCGTACCTCGATGGCGTGGCCGCGCCGGACGACGTCCTGCTGCGTGAACGACAGCGGCTCGCCCGAGGCGACCCGGATCTGTTCGGCGACCAGGTCGAGCCCGGTCACCAGCTCGGTGACCGGATGCTCCACCTGCAGGCGGGTGTTCATCTCCAGGAAGTAGAACTCCCCGTCCTGGTAGAGGAACTCGACGGTGCCGGCGTTGACGTAGCCACACGCCTTCGTGACGCGGACGGCGGCGTCACCCATGGCCTGGCGGGTCTCGTCGGGGAAGCCGGGCGCCGGGCTCTCCTCGATCAGCTTCTGGTGGCGGCGTTGCGCCGAGCAGTCACGCTCACCCACCCAGACCGCGTTGCCGTGGGTGTCCGCGAACACCTGCATCTCGATGTGCCGCGGCCATGTGAGGTAGCGCTCGAGGTAGCACTCGCTCCGCCCGAAGCCCTTGAGCGCCTCCGACTGCGCCGACTCCAGCGCGTCGGCGGCCTCCGCCGCGGACCGCACCCCCCGCATGCCGCGGCCACCGCCGCCATCGGCGGCCTTGATGGCGACCGGCCAGCCGTGCTCGTCGCCGACGGCGACGACCTCGTCGGCCGACGTCAGGAACGCCGTGGTGCCGGGCACCCCGGCCACGCCCGCCCGCTCGGCGGCGAGCCGCGACGACACCTTGTCGCCCATGATCTCGAGGGCCTCGGGCGGCGGGCCGATGAACGTGATGCCTCTGGCCGTGATGGCGCGGGCGAAGTCGGTGTTCTCGCTGAAGAAGCCGTAGCCGGGGTGGACGGCGTCGGCGCCCGCC
>JBKPHE010000134.1:0-6363 GCA_046744485.1 Actinomycetota bacterium
ACCCGAGGTGGTGCATGCACCCGCTCTCGAAACCGCAAGCGCGGCGGTCGCCGCAGGAGTACCCGGTTGTTGTTGGGACCGGGAAGCGTCCTCTTCACCGGCGACAGTCGCCTGACGGCACCCAGCGGGAGCAGGCCCCCGGGCGTTCCCGCCCCGGGAGCGGTCGCCGTGGAGCGACCGCCGCGGGCAGTCCGTCGACCCGTCGCGAGCCCCGCAGGCGTGGCCATCCTTTCCGGGTCCCGTCGTGGTTGATCAGCAACCACAACCGGACACGGTTGCGGCCGCAAACTATCGAGGAGCCCGGGCTGATCGGTGGCGTCGCCGTGGGGTAGCCCGCCGGGGGGCGTCGTGGCCCGGGGCCGGGCGGCGGGAGCTGCTGGCAACCGGCGAAACGGTGCGCAAGCGCCGAGGGGACGCGCGCGATGAGCTCACACCCCAGGAGGAGCACATCGCCCGACTGGCCCGAGATGGACGCACGAACCCCGAGATCGGCGCCGAGCTCTACATCAGCGCCCGCACGGTCGAATGGCACCTACGGAAGGTGTTCACCAAGCTCGGGATCAGCACCCGCAAGGGCCTCCACGACGCTCTGCCCACCCGCGGCGCTGCGCCCGCGTAGGGGACCCGGGCGTCCGACCAGGGAATCCCGGGCCGATCTCGACGCCTGCAAGCGCACGACTGCACGGGGTCAGGCACCAGTCGCGCGCTGACCGGCGGACCCGAGGTCACGGCAGGCCTCGACCACCCGGTCCGCCATTGACGCCTCGGCGGCCCTCCCCCAGGACCGTGGGTCATAGGCGGCCTTGTCTCCGGTCCCGCCCTCGACACGCAACACGCCGTCGTAGCGCCTGAACATGTGGTCGGCGATCGGCCGGGTGAAGGCGTACTGGGCGTCGGTGTCGACGTTCATCTTGACAACGCCGTAGCCGATGGCCTCGCGGATGTCGGCGAGCGAGGAACCGGAACCGCCATGGAAAACCAGGTCGAAGGGTTGGTCCCGTCCGTAGCGGCTTCCGACCGCATCCTGGATCTCCTGCAAGACGCTGGGTCGTAGGACAACGTGGCCGGGCTGGTAGACGCCGTGGACGTTGCCGAACGTCGCGGCGAGAAGGAAGCGGCCCCGCTCACCGAGGCCAAGGGTATCGGCCACCTGCAGCGCGTCCTCGGCCGTCGAGTAGAGGCGTTCGTCGATGGCGCCAGTGATGCCGTCCTCCTCGCCGCCAACGACGCCGATCTCGAGCTCCAGGACGGTCCGGGCCTGGCGGCACTCTTCCAGCAGCTCGGCCGCCACCTGGAGGTTCTCCTTTAGCGGGAGGCTGGAACCGTCCCACATGTGGGACTGAAACAGTGGCGCGCCGCCGTCGGCCACGCGAGCCTGCGAGACGGCAAGCAGAGGGCGGAGGAAGTCGTCGACGCGGCCTGGCGGACAGTGGTCGGTGTGCAGGCCGACCATGCCCGGGTGGTTGGCGGCCAGCACGTGGGCCGCCTCCGCGAGGGCCATCGCTCCGGTCACCGCGTCACCGATGCTGGCACCGGAGAAGTACTCGGCCCCGCCGACGGAGATCTGCACGATGCCGTCGCTGTCGGCCTCGGTGAACCCGCGGAGCGCGGCGTTGAGCGTCTGGGTCGACGTCACGTTGACGGCCGGGTAGGCGAATCCCCCGGCCTTGGCCCGGTCGAGCATCTGTGCGTACTGCTCGGGTCTTGCGATCACGGATCGACGACCTCCGCCGCAGACGACGAGCCCGCAGCCTACGGCTCCCCAACGATCCCGGCGTCATGACCGGCCCGCTTCGGGTGTCCGGGGCACGCCCACACCCGGGCGGTCTGAACCGTGGACCAGGGCACCTACCAGGGTCATGCACGGGCGCGACGTGTCATCCCGAGGCGCGATCATGAAGCCCCCGACCGCTCGCGCGGAGGGTTGGATGAGCAGCACCGACGTGAGCAGCGACTACGACGTCATCATCCTCGGCGCCGGAGCCCCGGGCGGGCACGGCGATGCGCCAGCTGGTTGGGGCCGGATCGCAACCGTCGGAGCAATCATGACGACCCAACCACCGCCCCTCTTGTACCGGGCGAGCCAGGATTCCCCGGCCAAACCGTCGTCGTCATCGGCGATAGCGCCGGCATCGGGCTGGAGGTGGCCCGACGAGACCAACACGGCACTTACCGGCGCTACCTACGACATCGACGGCGGCGAGCAACTCGTCGCTCCCGGCTCAACCTGAAAGGGCTTCCACCATGCGCCCCGACATCGCACCCGGCGGCACGTTCCCGGACTACGAGCTACCCGATCACACGGAGATCCCCCGCAAGCTCAGTCCCTTCCACGGTTGGAACAAACGGCTCGCAGCAAGCCGGAGCCTCGCCTGATGAGCGCTTTCGAGCAGGGTGCCGCCTCCGAGGACGCGCGCGGCTCCCGAACGAGGGCGCAATCGGAGTTCCTCGTCGAATTCGAGGTCAACGTTCCGGACGGCACCGCGGAATCCGAGATCGAAGAGCGCGAGAGCGCCGAGGCCGCTGCCGCAGCCGCCTTGGTTCACCAGGGGCATCTCGTCCGGCTCTGGAAGACGCCGGTCGCACCCAACGCGACCAAGGTCCTTGGCCTGTACCGGGCCGATAGCAAGGCGCAGCTCGACGCTCTGCTCGGTGCCTTGCCGCTCTACGACTGGATGACCGTCGCGGTCACCGCGCTCGAGCCCCATCCCAACGACCCGGCGACCGTCAAAGGCGACATCCATCGCCTGCCCGACCCCCGCCTGACCCAGGTGTACCGCCTGGAGGCCACCCTCGGTCAACCGCTCGATCTCGGCGAGACCGCCCAAGGCCACCGGCGTATCCTGCCCCTGACCGGCGGGACGTTCACCGGTCCTGAGCTCAATGGGAAGCTGCTGCCGGGAGCCAGCGCTGATTGGCAGATCGTCCTGCCGGACGGCTCGGCGCTGGGCGACATCCGCTACACCCTCGAGACCGACGGCGGCGACCTGCTCTACATCCAGTCACGAAGTGTGCGACACGGTAGCGCCGAGGTCCTGGGACGTCTCGGGCGCGGTGAGCACGTCGATGCCAGCGAGTACACATTCCGCACCTCAACGCAGATCGAGACCGCGGCCCCAGATCTCGACTGGCTGAACAAGGGTGTCTTCATCAGCGTCGGCGGCCGCCAGCCCGCAGGCGTGAGCTACGAGACGTACCTCGTCGAATGAATCCTGCGCCTGACCCGAACAACCACGGAGAGATTTCCTCATGCCCGGGTCACAGAAGGTCGCGATCATCACCGGCGCCTCGCAGGGCATCGGCGCAGGCCTAACAGCCGCGTTCCGTCGGACTGGATACGCCGTCGTCGGCACGTCGCGCTCGATCCGTCACTTCGACGAGGCCGACTTCCTCACCGTGCATGGTGACATCGCAGAAGCCGAGACCGCCCAGCGCGTCGTGGAGCAGGCGCTCGATCGATTCGGACGAATCGACAGCCTGATCAACAACGCCGGCATCGTCATCAACAAGCCCTTCACGGACTACACACCCGACGACCTTGCCGCCGCCACTGCTGTGAACCTGGCCGGGTTCTTCCACATGACTCAGCGCGCCATCCGGCAGATGGTCGCCCAGCGCCAGGGGCACATCGTCAACATCACCCGCAGCAAGACGCTGGCGGAGGAGCCGGGTACCGGCCACAACCGCTGGCACCCCGACATCCCGCCGGTGATCCGGTGCGACCACCCGGTGAGGTCGACACCGTCAAGGACCTCGTCGGTGGTCGTGTCAGGTCGCATGGGCGGCATCGTGGCACGGTGGCTCCTGGTGCCGGCAACGACCTCACTGAGGCCCTCAACCTCCGCGTCCAGAAGGTCACTCGCGTCCGGCCAAGGCTCCCGATGCTTCGACCACCACCGGCTCCCTGTCCTTCTCCACGCCGGCGGCGTCATTTGGCCTACCCAAACCCATGACGGCTCCGAACCCGCCTGGCCGCGTCGAGCCGTCGAACGCGTCCCAGGGACCCGCCGAAAATCCATCAGTTGAGCTTGATGCATCAAGCCCGCTTGATGTAGACAGGCCGCAGTGAGCACGCCACAGGCTGACCGGACCCTGATCCCGCCGACGTTCCTGCGGCTGGCGGGGCATCCGCTGCGCTGGCGACTGCTGGGCGAGCTGGCCCGCAGCGACCGCGTGGTACACGAGCTGACCGGTCTGGTGGGGCAGCCCCAGAACCTCGTCTCCTACCACCTGGGCAAGCTGCGCGACGCCCACCTGGTCTCGGCGCGGCGCAGCTCGGCCGACCGCCGCGACGCCTACTACACCGTCGACCTCAGCCGCCTCGGCGAGATGCTGGCCGCCACCGGCGAGGATCTCCACCCGGGTCTTCGTCTCGCGCCGCGCCCGACCAGTGCCCGGCCGGGTCCGCTGAGGGCGCGGGTGTTGTTCTTGTGCACGGGCAACAGCGCTCGCTCGCAGATGGCTGAGGCTCTGGCCCGGGTCCGCTCTGGTGGGCTGGTCGAGGCCCACAGCGCCGGTAGTCACCCCAAGCCCCTGCACCCCAACGCCGTGCGGGTGATGCGGGACGAGCACGGAATCGACCTGGCCGGTCAGCGCTCGAAGCGCCTGAGCGTGTACGCCAAGCAGCGATTCGATCGAGTGATCAGCCTGTGCGATCGGGTGCGCGAGGTCTGCCCCGAGTTCCCCGGTCGTCCCGAGACCATCCACTGGAGCATCCCCGACCCCGCCGCCGCGCGCGCAGATGGCGATGACGAGGCGAGCTACCCGGACTTCCAGCAGACGGCCGCTGAGCTGGAGACCCGCATCGGGTTTCTGCTCGCTGCCCTCACCGCCCCGACAAACCCCGTCCCGACGAAGGCACAGGAGGAACCATGACGGAACCCAACGAGATGGTGAACGTCCGCTACATGGTCGACGACGTGGACGCCGCGATCGAGTTCTACATCAAGCATCTCGGCTTCGAGCTGCGCACCAGTGCCGCCCCCGCCTTCGCGGACGTCACCCGCGGCAACCTGCGGCTGCTGCTCAGCGGGCCGGCCAGCTCCGCCGGGCGACCCATGCCCGATGGCACCAAGCCGGGACCCGGCGGCTGGAACCGCATCCACCTCATCGTCGCCGACATCACCGCCGAGGTCGCTCGGCTCCGCGACGCCGGGCTCACCTTCCGCAACGACGTCGTTACCGGCCCGGGCGGCTCGCAGATCCTCCTGGAGGACCCGGCAGGCAACGTCGTCGAGCTGTTCCAACCCGCCGGCACCTGACCCCTCGTGAGGGATCGGAACTGCGCCAGCGGATCGTCGGACCTCAGACCTGCGAGCGGAGGTTCAGGTAGAGGACGCCGTTGTCGTAGGACTCGGCGGTGGCGAGGGAGAACTTGGTGGGCGGGGCGCCGTCCTCGAAGAGCCGTGGGCCGGTGCTGCGGGTGAGCGGGTAGACGCAGAGGTGCAGCTGGTCGACGAGGCCGTCGGCCAGCATCGCCCGGACCAGGGTCCCGCTGCCGCTGACGTAGATGTCGCCGACCTCGTCCTTCAGGCGGCGGATCGTGTCCGGGTCATAGGGGCCCACGACGGTCGAGTTGCGCCAGGTCGGGTCCTTCAGGGTGCCGGAGACGACGTGCTTCATGGTGTCGTTGAAGAACGGCGCCCCCGGGTCGTCCTCCACGGTCCGGGTCGACCACGCCGGCTCGAACATCTCGAAGGTGGTGCGTCCGAGGAGGATGCCCTGGCAGCGGTCGGTCACCGCGGCGAGGGCTTCGCCCATCTTGGGGTCGAAGCCGTACTCGAACGTCCACGTCGGCGCGTCGATCACGCCGTCGAGGCTCATGAACTCGTGTACGTGAATGGCTCCCACCTCGTACCTCCTCATCGATGTCGGGTGTGGGTTCGCCGGCGCTGTCTAGCGCGGACCGCCGACCGTGTCTTGAACAAGAACGACACCGGCCAGCGATGGTCAGGGGAGGGGGGCGATCTGCGACGGCGTCTGCCCGACGAAGCGCTTGAGCGAGCGGGTCAGGTGCGGCTGGTCGACGTAGCCGGCACGGCGGGCCACCTCGAGCGGCGGGAGGCCCTGGCCAAGCAGATCGACGGCCCGCTCGGCCCGCCGGATCTGCCGGATCGTGCCCCGGGTCAACCCGGTCGCACGGGCCACCCGCCGCTCCACCGAGCGCGCGGAGAGCTCGCCGAGGTCGTCGTCCGACAGGGCGGCGGACACAACCGGGTCGTGCACCAGCAGCCCGGCGCCCGCCAGGTGGTCGACGAAAACGTCGGCGTTGTGCGGCTGCGGCACCTCCCAGGGGCAGTTGTCGAGCAAGAACGACGTGGACGACAACTGGGGCAGCAGCAGCCCTCGGCCGATCAGGTGCCG
>JBKPHE010000179.1:0-4754 GCA_046744485.1 Actinomycetota bacterium
CATCGAAAGTGATCTGCCGCCGGTGCAGATCCAACCCACATACCATCGCCATCAGGGACCTCCTCGTTCGTCCACGGACACTTGGCAAACCAAATGGTTGTCCGCACACGAGCCGAGGAGGTCCTCACACATTGAATGTTCGGGGGCAGTCGGGACCTTCGTCGCGGGTCGTTCACTGGCCGCGGCGAAATAGACCCTGGGCGCCGACTACCGGCCTGGTTTCGCTGCTGGTTGGCGAGCCCGGCGTCGTGGTCACCACGGGTCGATGCGGGGTCGGCGATGATTCCGGGCCTGCGATGTCGTCTACACAGCGACGCATCGCACCAGTAGGGAGCACACCATGGGCAAGCTCGTAGTGACCGAGTTCATGACGCTGGACGGGGTGGCACAGGCACCTGGCGGGCCCGACGAGGATCGCGACAGCGGGTTCACCCACGGCGGGTGGCAGGCGCCGCTGCTGGACCAGGAGTCCGGCGGCGCCATGTTCGAACAAGCCAAGAGCATGGACGCCCTGCTCCTCGGCCGGAAGACCTACGAGATATTCGCCAGCTACTGGCCCACGGCTCCCGAGGAGATGCCGTTCACCGGCCTGCTCAACGGGGTCCCCAAGTACGTGGCCAGCCGCACCCTGACCGGCTCTCTGGCCTGGCACGGCTCGGAACTTCTCGCCGGCGACCTCGCCGAGAGCATCACCGACGTGAAGGCGCGCCACGACGAAGTCCACGTCATTGGCAGCCTCGACCTCGTGCAGTCACTGCTGCGTCTCGGCCTCGTGGACCGGCTGAATCTGTGGCAGTACCCCCTGCTGCTCGGCAGCGGCAAGCAGGTGTTCGCCGACGGGACCGTTCCCACCGCCCTGCGCCTGACCAAGTCGGTCACCTATACCAACGGCACGCTTCACCTCACCTACGAGACGGCCGGCATCCCCGCCTACGGCGACCTCGCCGTCGAGGCGGACGACCTGCAACGCCTGGCCGGAGGCGACTAGCGGGCGATGACCACGCGTCATCGCCGGACCTCGGAATCCTCACCGCCGGGACGGTCATCCAAGTGCCTCTGAGCTAGACGCCGACTGGGCGGTCACCACGGTGACCCACCCGGCGCTCACCGCGCGGCAGACTCTCGTTACCATCGGCATCACAGACGCCATCGCGGCGGCTCGTGAAGCCGCCGGCGACAAGGACGTGGGGTCTCATGGGCGGCGGCGTCGCCACCGCGGCGTTGCAGGCCGGCCTCGTCGACGAACTGATTCTCCATCAGGTCCCAGTCCTGCTCGGCGGCGGCCGACCCTTCTTCCAAGCTCTGCCCGAGCACGTGCGCCTCCGCCTCGTCGAAGCCGGCCCGGCGCCAGGGGTCACCCACCTCCACTGCGAGGTCGCACGATGATCCTCATCACCGGCGGCCTGGACTCCATCGGGTCGCACACCGCACGGGACGAAACATCGACAGCACTCGCGACGAGAATCGAGGAGACATCATGAACACAACCGTCACCGACGAGCAGATTCGACAGCTGGCTGAAACGGCGAAGCCCTACAGCCTGGCTCTCCTGTGGTGGGGTCCGGAACGGCACATGGACGGCGCCGAAGCAACGGAACGGGAACACCAACGACGAATGGTCTCGCTGCGCGCTGACGGGGTGATTGCGATCCTCTGTCCCGTCGCCTCCGAGACGCTGGCCGGCGTTGCAATCATGAACGTGCCGCCTGAGGAAGCCAGAGAAATCATGGACGGGGACCCATGCGTGCGGGCGAGGATGATCCTCTGTGAGGTTCACTCATGCCACAGCTTCCCAGGAGAGCTCTGCCCGCGTGATCCGACTCCTGACAACCCGAATGACCTGTCGCTGAAGTGTCGATCGGGGACAGCACACACCGCGACACATATCTGCCGATCCGCGACAGCGTCGTGTACGCGATCCACGCCAGAACGCGCGCTCAGATCGAGAGCACCCAGATCGCTCGTTCGCCGGCGCACAGAACGCGCGGCCAGCGGGTCGAGGACGCACGCGGAACCGGCGTTGTTCGGGTGATCTACGATCACCCCGTCCTTCGGGCTCGTATAACGCCTGATCATACGGGTGATCGTGCAGGGCTGGCGGTACGAGAGGCGCGGACGATCACCCGTATATCAGGGTGATCTGTAGCGGGCGGGTGGCGCCTGGTCGCCAGCCGGTCAGCGGTGGGCAGCGCGGTCACCCGAGGCCGTATAACCAAACCCTCTACGGGCAGGGGGGAAGCCAACCTGCAGTATTCGGCGGAGGATTCCCTAGTCATGTCGCCGGTCAGGCCGGTGGGCTTCATGTCTGGGGTTGTGCTGGCTCTACCGGGTCGGGCGGGATGTTTGGTTGAGGTGGAAGACGTTGGTGGGGTCGTAGGTGTTCTTGAAGGCCACGAGTCGCGTGAAGGTTTCGTCGCCGTAGGCGGCGCGGCAGCGAACCACTGGAAGCCGCCCGCCGGTTCGTGGCCATGCTGCAACACGAAACGCCAAGCCTTCCTGCTCCTGGTCGACTTCTGGAACCAGGCCGTGCGGGATCCCGAAGCGGCCCGCCGCTTCGCCGAACGGCACGCCCGGCGCCGCACCCTCATCGGGCGCATCGTCGAAGGAGTGGTCGCGACCTCGGATCCGAGCTGGCGCTCCCATGCGACCAAGTCGCCACCGCCCTGATCGCCCTATTCAACGGTTTCGCCATCGAACGCCTCGCCGACCCGGAAGCCGCCCCCGACGACCTGCTCGCCCACGTCATCACCGCCATCCTGCGCGGCTCCACCGACCAACCGCCCTAAAGCAAACCCACTCGGCGACGACGCTCGCCGCCGCGCGTCTCATCGTCCGTGGGCCCCCCGTCGGGCGATCGACCGGTGTTCGGCAGCCCTCGCAGGGGACCGGATGGGTAGGTGGTAGGCCCGGCGGACGCTGGAGCCGACGCGGGAGATGTCGGTGCCGTAGATGTGCAGCGAGATCGCCGTGCGGTCGGCAGGGTTGTGGACCCGGTGGAGGTCGCCGGGCGGGGCGAACCCGGTGGCCGACCCCTCCAGATTGGCGTTGTCGCCCACCCTCACGAGGTACTGCCCCGTCGGGCAGGCGAAGAGCTCTTCCTGCTCGACACCTTGGATGACGCCAGCCACACACCAGGTCACGTGGTCGTGAATCGGGGTCACCTGTCCGGTCCGCCACACGACAGCCACGATGGAGAAGGCGCCGTCGGGCTCCACGTGGAGCAGGTGGCTCTGGTAGGTCGACGGGTGGCCCGCCTGCTCCTCTGCGGTAAGCAGGTCGGGAGTGGGCAGGTGCCACCGGAGGACATCCGCGACGAGCGAGGCGGTCCGCCCCCAGTCTGTGTGGCGGTCGACGACGGCGCGCACTTCGTCCACGAGGCCGGCCAGCTGAGCTCTCGTCACCCCGGGACTGATGAGTGTCATGGGCTACAGCGTGCGCCTCGATCTTGCATAGGTCCAATGCCAAATGACTTCTAGTCACATAGATGCGATCGATACATTGGCCATATGCTGGATGTCACTCGACTGCGGGTGCTGGTCGCCGTCGCCCGCACGGGCTCGGTGACCGGCGCCGCACGGGAGTTGCACTACTCCCAGCCCTCTGTCAGCCACCATCTGGGCCGGCTGGAGTCGGAAACCGGCACCAAGCTCGTCCAGCGGGCCGGGCGCGGGATCCGGCTCACGGAGGCGGGCCGGCTACTCGCCGACCGCGGCGGGGAGATCCTCGGCCGCCTCGACGCGGCCTCCACCGAGCTCGCGGCGCACGTGGGGCTGCGCAAGGGCCGAGTGCGACTCGCAGCGTTCCCTTCTGCCCTCGGCACCTTCGTGCCGGAGGCGGCCGCGCGGCTGGTGGCCGATCATCCGGGGCTGGAGCTGCAGCTGGTGGAGACCGAGCCACCGGAGGCCGTGCAGATGCTGCGTGTGGGGCACGTAGACGCGGCCGTGATCTTCCGATACGAGGACAGCGCGCCGGAAGCGGATGGCATCCGCATCCGCTTCCTCCTGGCGGAGCCCACCTATCTAGTGACCATGGACGGCGGTCTCCACCTGACCGCCTACCGAGACGGCGAGTGGATCGCCGGCTGCGACCGCTGCCGTATGCACCTGCTCGACATGTGTGCGAGGGCTGGCTTCCAGCCACGTATCTCCTACACGACCGACGACTACGTCGCGGTCCAGTCACTTGTCGCGGCGGGGCTCGCGGTCACCACGCTGCCCGGCCTGGCGCTGGCGGCGTCGCGCAATCCGGGCGTGCAGGCCGTTCTGCTGCCGGACTCTACGCGATACGTGTTGGCCGCCACCTACGGGGAGCCGCCCGATCCGCCCGCCACCGCCGCCCTGCTCGGCGCCCTCAGCGACGCCGCATCCCAGTTGTGACCCTGCAGCCCGGCGTCGCCACGCACAACAAGATCACAACGCTGGCGGTGATACCCGGCAGGCACCTGTCAGCCGCCGGCGCGCGGGTAGCGGGTCAATGCGCAGCGCCGTCGATGGTTCCCCCTTGTCCCGCCCTTGTCCGACGTGTCGTCGGGGTCGGAGCTGGGATGGTGTCGGGTGGCCGCGAATCAGGTGCCGGCGGCGGCCAGGGCGATGGCGCTGGTCCATAGGTTGAGCCGGCGGTCCACCTGGCGGTCCGCTTCGGTTGCCCACGCCGAGCGCCTGACTGCTGACGGTCGAAACTGGGCGAACGTCGATCCACTGCCTGCTGCGCTCTGGGACGATGCGGCGTCGTTCTCAACGGGCGGCTCGTAGCTC
>JBKPHE010000139.1:0-8605 GCA_046744485.1 Actinomycetota bacterium
GATCAGGTGGCTGTCGCCGAACTCGTGCCAGCGATAGCCCTCGTCGACAGCCGCCGCGTACGAGGTGTCCAGCAGCTCGCAGCCGGCGATGGCCTCGAGCATCGCCAGGTGTGACGACTCGGGCTCGTGCCAGCCGGTGACGAGCCCATCGACCACCCGCACGCCCCGCTCGGGAGTGACCACGAGCTCGGTCCAGCCCCGCCCGGGATGCGATCGGCCGGCCTCGTCGGCGGTCGACTCCAGGGCCCGCACGACCGTGGTTCCGACCGCGATCACCCGCCGGCCGTCGGCATGGGTGGCGTTGACCAACGAGGCGGTGGCCGGCGGCACCTGGTAGCGCTCGGCGTACGGCGGCTCACCGGCCTCCTGCGACGACACGCCGGTGTGCAGGGTGATCGGGGCCAGGACGATGCCTCGCGTCACCAGCTCGGTCACCAGCGCCTCGGTGAAGGGACGGGCCGCGCTCGGCATCTCCGCCGAGCCCGGGTCCCGCGAGAACACCGACTGGTAGGCCTCGATCGGCCACGCAGCCTCGGCATGGGCGTAGCGGATGGGGTGACCGTGGGCCCGCAGGTACGCCAGCAGCTCCCCGCGCGCATCGACCCGGGCCAGCCACAGCCGCGTCGGAGCGGTGCCGGCGGGGTAGGGGGCGAGCAGTTCGGCCCGCCCACCGCCCGGGAGCACCAGGTGCGTCGGCGGCGTACCCACGTAGCGCTCGGTGCCCGGTCCCGCGGGGTGCCGCGGCTCAACCACCCAGAAGCCGCCCGGCTGCTCGGTCGACAGGTGCAGGCGCAGGTCCGACCCGTCCGACCCGCGGGCGTCCAGCGCCGCCGGGACCACCGCCGAGGTGTTCACGACCAGCAGGTCGCCGGCGTCCAGGGTGTCACCGAGCTCGGCGAACCGGTGGTGGGTGACATTAGTCGTGGAGCGTCGGGCCACCATCAGGCGGACGTCGGCCCGGGCGTCCGATCCGAGCTCCCCGCCGTGGCACAGAAGCTCGACCGGCGTGCCGGCCTCGCCGCCCAGCGGGATGTGGAACGACCGCAGTCCGGAGGTGTCGATCACCCGCATCAGCGCGCCTCCAACAGCGCCTGTCCGGGTTCCGGGTCGGCGGGCGCCAACAGGTCCTCGACGAGGTACCGGCCGCTGGGCCGCCGCTCGTCGATGAGGCGCACGAGGCCCGGGACCCGGCTCTCGGGCGTCGGGCGGTCGGAGATGTCCTCGCCGGGGAACGCGTCCTGGTGCATCTGCGTGCGCATGTCTCCCGGGTCGATCCACAGGACGCGTACATCGGTCTCCTCGGCCGCCAACACCCGGCTGAGCTGTTCCAGCGCCGCCTTGGAGGCGCCGTAGCCACCCCAGCCCTCGTACCCCTCGACGGCGGCGTCGGAGGTCATGTTGACGATCGCGCCCCGCGCCGCCCGCAGGTGGGGGAGGGCGGCCTGCACCAGCCGCAGGGGTGCGACCACGTTGGTCCGCAGGATCCGCTCCAGGTCGCCGGTCCGGAGCCAGGCGACGTGCGGCAGGGGAGAGGGCCCGAGCGTGCCGGCGTTGTTGACCAGCAACTCGAAGCCGCCCTGGCCGGCGGCGGCATTGACGAGCGCCGCCACGTGCACCGCGTCGGCGATGTCGCCGGGCAGCGCGACGACCGTGCCGGGACCCGCGGCGTCGATCTCACGCCGGGCCCGTTCGAGCGCATCGGGGTCGCGGGCATCGACCACCAGGTTCCAACCGTCCGCCGCCAGGTGGCGCGCCAGGGCCAGCCCCAGGCCTCGGCTGCCACCGGTGATGAGAGCTGTCCTTCGCACTTCGTGCTCCCTTCGTCTGTCTGGGCGCAACGTAGGGAGCCATCCGGCCATCGCCATCGGCCCCGGGACGGGTTTCCGGCTAGGTCCGGAGGCCTAGACCCGTGGGCCCGCCGCTGACCTGCGACGATGCCGGCCGGGTCAGGCGCGCGGATCGGCCAGGCCGACCCGCACCGCGAACAACGCCGCCTGCGTGCGGTCGCCGAGCCGCAGCTTCGCCAGCACGTTGGAGACGTGGGTCTTCACCGTCTTCTCGGACACGTACAGCTCGGCGGCGAGCTGGCGGTTGGACAGGCCCCGGCCCAAACCCGCCAACACCTCGCGCTCCCGCGCCGTGAGGCGCTCCAGGTCGGGGTGCATCGGTCCCGCCCCGGCAGGGGCGGTGGGATCGGCCGCATCCGCCACCTTGGCCATCACCACGGCGGCCGCCTCGGGCGCCAGCAGCGGTTCGCCCCGGTGCACCGCCCTGATGGCGCCGTCGAGGGCGGCCGGGCCGGCGTCCTTGAGCATGTAGCCATCGGCCCCGGCCTGTATGGCGGGGATCACCTGCTCGGCGCCGCTGAAGCTCGTGAGCACGAGGATCCCGACCGACGACCCAGCGGCCCGCAGCCGGCGGATGGCCTCGATGCCGTCGACGCCCGGCATGACCACGTCGGTGAGCAGCACGTCGGGCTGTGTTCGCTCGACCAGGCGCACCGCCTCGTCACCGTCGGTCGCCTCGCCCACCACCTCGAACCCCTGAGCCTCGAGGAACGACCGCAGGCCCTGGCGGACGACCGGGTGGTCGTCGCTGATCGCCACGCGAATCGGTCTGGACGGGCTCTCGGCCGCCATGGCGCGCTTTCTCCGGGACCTACCGGGGCACCCGCAGCACGACCTTGGTGCCCTGCTTCGGGGCCGACGTGATCGTGAGCGATCCGCCCATGGAGGCGGCCCGCTCGTTCATCGACGTCAGTCCCAACCGGCGCGCCCGGACGGCTCGCGCCGTGGGATCGAAGCCGCGGCCGTCGTCGGTCACGCGCAACACGAGGGCGCCACCGGAGGAGTCCTGTCCAGCCTCGGTGCCGAGGGAAACCCATACCCGGCTGGCATCGGCATGCCGGAGGGCGTTGGTGACCGCCTCCTGGGCGATCCGCAGGATCTGGTGCTCGTCGTCGGGGTCGAGCTCGGGCAGCTCGCCCGCCTCGATCTCGACCGGCACGTCGTGGGCGCGGCCGGCCAGCGTCAGCTGCGCGCAGAGCGCGGCGACGAGCCCGTCGCGTTCCAGGTCCGCGGGTCGCAGGCCGTCGACCGTTGTCCGCAACTCCGCGGCCACCCGGCGGGCGATGGTCCTCACGGTTGCGACCTGCTCGGCGGCAGCGGCCGGATCGCTCTCCATCAGGCGCCCGGCCGCCTCGGCCGACAGCTGCAGGCTGAACAGCGACTGGCTCATGGCATCGTGCAGCTCGCGGGCGAGACGTCCCCGCTCCTGCACCAGACCCAGCTCCCGGCTGTCCTCGAACAGGCGGGCCTGGTCGATGGCGATGGCGGCGTGCGAGGCGAGCAACATCACCGCGGCTTCGTCCGCGGCGCTGAACTCGGGCTCGCCCCGCTTGTCCGTCAGGTAGAAGGCTCCGATGATGTCACCCGCCGACACGATCGGCACGCCGAGGAACGAGCGCATCTGCGGGTGGGCGGCCGGCCACCAGCCCCGAAAGCGCGGGTCTTGCGTGATGTCGGCGGTGCGGAACGGGGACGGGTCGGTGAGCATGGCGTCGAGCAGCCCGTGCGTACGGGGCAGGGGACCCAGCTGCTCGATCAGCTCGTCGGTCATGCCCACGGTGATGAAGCGGGCGAACTCGTCGCCCTCCGGCTCCGGCAGTCCGATGGCGGCGTAGCGGGCGCCGACGAGGTCGCGTGCGCTCTCGGCGAGCTGGTGCAGCACCCGGTCCAGCGACGACCCGAGCGTCACCGCTCGCATGGCCGCTGACAGGGCGGCCAGCACGGCGCCCGTGGCCTCGGGCTCACAGGCCACTGCTTCGGACGGCTGCTCGTCGACCGTCGACACCGCAGGCAACCTATCCGCCCACCCGCGCGAGCCGGCGCCGCGGCCCAACGGCGATATTCGCCCGGACCGCAACCATTTCGGAGCCCGGAACCGCCGAGCTGCCACCCCAGACCACGTGGCGACCGCGGCCGCTGAGGCGGCTACTGCTCGGTCTCGTTCTCCCCGGATTCTCCGGTGTAGCGCGCCGACGCCGTCGCCTTGGCGGGCGCGTCGTCCAGCCGATCGGGCCAGAACGGCGGCGGGTAGACCAGGCGCTCGTCGCCCACGCCCTCGGCATAGAACTGCGCCGCCCACCGCCGGAACTTCATGAACGGGCCGTCGTTGTCGGACAGTGCGGGACGGACCAGGTGGGCCTTGTGCTCCCAGATGGGCCGGTCCTCCTTGACCTGCTTGTCGACCTCGGCAACGAACGCCCGACCCACGTTGCGCGTGGTCTCCTCGTCGCCCATGGTCTTGAACACGAAGTTGAACCGCACCACACAGCGGTCGGCCTCGATGGGCGTCGTGCAGGCGTAGTTCAGGGTGTCGACGATGCCGCTGAAGTTGACCAGCGAGACGCCCGGACCCCAGGCGTGGGTGTCGATGCGGCCCTCCATGATCCCCCGGGGCGTGGGGAACTTCTGCGACGACCGCATGGCGGCCTCGGGGAAGCCGGTCGTGTACTCCTCGATCTCCGGCACGGTGGCCGTGTTGTGGACGAAGCGGAAGTGGGCGGCATCGACCGTGTTCTCCGCCATCTCCTGGGCGCAGGCGTCGATGACGTACTCGGTGCGGATGACCGTCGACCAGTCGGGGTGTCCGTCGAGCTCGGGCACCTCCGGGATGTCCCATTGCGGCGCTTCCCCGTCGGGGTGGTACCACGCCAGCACCACGCCGTTGCGTTCGACGACCGGGTAGGTGCGGAGCCGGGCCTTGCGGTTCAGCCGCTCGCTGTAGGGGATCGCGGTGTTGGCGCCATCGGCGTCGTAGCGCCAACCGTGGAACGGGCACACGAGCTCGCAGCCGTCGACGCTCCCGCCGTGCCCGAGGTGCGCACCGAGATGCGCGCAGAAGGCGTCGTGCACGTGAGCTGCACCCTCGTGGTCGCGCCAGCCCACCAGGTGCCGGCCGAAGTAGTAGAGGGGCCTCGGTTCGCCGACGGGAAGGTCCTCCGGATAGCCGACGCAGAACCAGCCGAAGGGGATGGGAAAGGGATACCGGTTCACCATGGCTGACCCTCCGTGGAACGCCGAGGCTCCAGAGTAGAACACGTTTCAGTCCGCGTCGCCGGACGGGGCCCGCCACACGTCACCAGCCCTTGCCACGCGTGTCATGATGAGTCCTTATGGGGACCACCACTTCGCCGACGACCGACAGCGCCGGCACCCCTGACTTCACGATCGTCCTCAGGGGTTACGAACGCACACAGGTCGACATGTTCATCGAGCGGCTTCAGGCCCGCATCGAAGAGCTGACCAACGCGACCACCAAGGCCAAGACGGGCACCACTGACGCTCGAGATCGCATCAACGAGCTCGAACGCAAAGTGGCCGAGCAGGCCAAGCAGCTCGAGGAGACGGCCCAGCCCACGCTTTCCGGGCTGGGCACGCGGGTCGAGCAACTCCTGCGGCTGGCCGAGGAGCAGGCCAACGAACACCGCGACGAATCCAAGCGCGAGGCCGAGAAGCTGATTGCCGCCGCGCACCTCGAGTCCAAGGAGGTGGTCGAGAAGGCACGGGCCGTGGCCACCGCCGTCAAGACCGCCGCCGAACGCGAAGCCAAGGCCACGCGCGACTCCGCCGAGCGCGATGCCAACGAGGGCCGGGCGGCCGCCAAGCGCGAGGCAGAGGGCCTCCGGGCGGAGGCCGAACGCGAGACCAGCCAGCTCCGCACCGTCACCGACCACGAGGTCGCCGAGCACCGGGCCACCGCCGAGCGCGAGATCGCCACGCTCCGCGCCACGGGCGAGCGCGAGATCATCGAGCTGCGCAACGTGGCGTCCCGGGAGGCCGAGGAGAAGCGGGCCGCCGCCTCCAAGCTGCTCACCAAGGCCAAGGAGAAGCGTGAGGCCGAGCTGCAGGCGCTCGAGCTCGAACTGGCCGAGCGCCGCGAGCGGTCGGAGCGCGAGGAGAACGAGCGCCACGATACGGCGGTTGCCGCCACGCAGAGGCTGGTGGCCGAAGCCGACCAGCGCGCCAAGGTGGCGGACGCCCGCGCCAAGGAGATCGAGCAGGCCGCCAACCAGCGTCGGCGAGAGAGCGAAGCCGAGGCCGCCGACATCATCGAAAAGGCCAAGACCTTCGCCGACCGAGCGGTGGCCGACGCCAAGTCCGAGGCCGATCAGCTGGTGTTCGACGCCAAGACCCACGCCGAGGTCACCAAGCAGACCGCCGAACGCGAAGTGAGCGAGCTGACCCGCCAGCGCGACGCGGTCACCAACCAGCTGACCCAGCTGCGGGAGATGCTGTCCGGACTGGCCGGGCTCGGCACCCTGCCGAGCGAGCAGCAGGCCACGGTCGAGGAGGCCGCCGAGAAGGTCGAGGACGTGCAGGAGGCCGTCGAGGAGGTCACCTCGGCCGACCCCGGCGACAGCAACGGCGCGTCCGATGCCGACGAAATGCGGGTGGGTAGAGCCGGGTGAAACTGGGCCTGGCCGCCGAGCGGACCACCGCCCGACGCCGTCGACCAGATCGCCACCGCCGAGGCGCTCGGCTTCGACTCCGTCTGGACGGCCGAGGCCTACGGGTCCGACTGCTTCACGCCCCTCGCCTGGTGGGGCGCGGCGACCCAACGGATCAAGCTGGGCACGTCCATCACCCAGATCTCGGCCCGCACGCCGGCGTCGACCGCCATGACCGCCATCACGCTCGACCACCTCTCGGGTGGCCGGCTCATCCTCGGGCTGGGCGTCTCGGGACCGCAGGTGGTCGAGGGTTGGTACGGGCAGGACTACGCCAAGCCCCTGGCCCGCACCCGCGAGTACGTCGACATCGTGCGACGGATCGTCGCCCGCGACCAGCCCGTCGAGTATCACGGCGAGCACTACTCGATGCCGCTGCCCGGGGGCACCGGGCTGGGCAAGCCGCTCAAGTCGATCGTTCGCCCGCTCCGCACCGACATCCCCATCTACCTCGGTGCTGAGGGACCGAAGAACGTGGCCTTGGCCGCGGAGATCGGCGACGGATGGCTGCCTATGTTCTTCTCGCCGCGGGCCGACGACTTCTACCGCGCGGCGCTGGCCGAAGGTTTCGCCCGCCCCGGGGCTCGCCGTACGGCCGACGACTTCGAGGTCGCCTGCGTCGTCCCCGTGGTGCCCGGCGACGATGTCGAGGCCTGCGCCGACTTCCTACGGCCCAACCTGGCCCTCTACATCGGCGGCATGGGCGCCCGGGGCCGCAACTTCCACAAGGACGTGTTCGTGCGGCTGGGCTACGAGGCCGAGTGCGAGAAGATCCAGGAGGCGTACCTCGAGGGACGCAAGGCCGACGCCGCTGCCGCGGTGACCACGCCCATGGTCGAGGACGTCTACCTGGTGGGCCCACCCGCCAAGGTCCGCGACGACCTCGAGCGATGGCGCGCCACCTGCGTGACGACGCTGCTGGTCTCCGGACCCAGTCCGCTCCTGCGCCAGATCGCCGAGCTGGTGGGGGGCGGCGCTGGCTCCCCGAGCGTCACGCAGGGATGAAGGCTCAACCGCGTTCGAACGCCTCAGGCGGCGGGCAGGTGCACACGAGATGGCGGTCGCCGTAGCCGCTGTCGATGCGGCTCACCGGCGGCCAGTACTTGGCCTGCCGCAGCCCCGGCACCCGATAGGCGGCCTGTTCCCGGGAGTAGGGCCGGTCCCAGTCGCCCACCAGCAGGTCCTCAGCGGTGTGGGGGGCGTGACGGAGGGGGCTGTCGGCCAGCGGCCACTCACCGCTCGCCACTCGGGCGATCTCGTCCCTGATGGCGATCATGGCGTCGCAGAACCGGTCGATCTCGGCCAGTGACTCCGACTCGGTGGGTTCGATCATCAGGGTGCCCGCCACCGGGAAGCTCATCGTCGGGGCGTGGAACCCATAGTCGATCAGCCGCTTGGCCACGTCGTCGACGGTGACACCGGTGTTCCGGGTGATGCCGCGCACGTCGACGATGCACTCGTGCGCCACCCGCCCGTGGTCCCCCGTGTAGAGGATGGGGTAGTGGTCGGCCAGGCGGGCGGCGATGTAGTTGGCGCTGAGTATCGCCACCACGGTGGCGCGGCGCAGGCCGTCGGCCCCCATGAGCTTGGCGTAGGTGTAGCTGATGGGCAGGATGCCGGCGGACCCCCAGGGTGCGGCCGATACCGGTCCCGGTCCCGTCGCGGGCCCCGCCGCGGGGATCGCCGGATGGTTGGGCAGGAACGGCGCCAGGTGCGCACGCGCGGCCACCGGCCCGACCCCGGGCCCACCGCCGCCGTGGGGGATGCAGAACGTCTTGTGCAGGTTGAGGTGGCTGACGTCGCCGCCGAACCACCCGGGGCGGGCCACGCCCACGAGGGCGTTGAGGTTGGCGCCGTCGACGTAGACCTGGCCGCCGTGCTCGTGCACCACGTCGCAGATCTCGGTGAGGCGGGACTCGAAGACGCCGTGGGTCGACGGGTACGTGACCATGAGGGCCGCCAGCCGCTCGCCGTGCTCGGCGGCCTTGGCGCGGAAGTCGTCGACGTCGACGTTGCCGTGGGGGGCGCCAGGGGCCCCCCCCCCCCCCCCGCCCGCCCCGTCCCCCCCCGCCGCGGGGGTGGCGGGGGGCCCCC
>JBKPHE010000082.1:0-22791 GCA_046744485.1 Actinomycetota bacterium
GGCCGCGCTGGCCGGCACCGGTGCCGACCGCGAGTCGCCCCGCAGCGACGCGCCGCCCCGCGACGTACCGCTGGTCGTCGCGCCGCCCGGCGGGTCCGAGCCCCAGGACGCGCCACCGGCGGCCGCGCCGCGCCGCCCGGCGGTCGAGGAGACGCGCCGGACGACGAGGGCGACCGTACCGTCGGAGCGGTCCGCGACAACCTCGGTCGCGCCGGCAGCCACGGCCAAGCCGGACGGCCCGTCATCGCCGACGACCCCACCCGTCCGTCCCGCCACCCGTCCGTCACCGCCGACGACCGCCCCGCCCGAGCGACAGCCGCCGCCCACGACGGCTCCGCCGGCGACGGTCCCACCGCCGCCACGGCCGGGCGGGGCGCCCCAGGCAACGCCCCCGGCCACGGGCTGCAACGTGCCCGGGAACCAGATCCCGTGGGCCGAGCAGGCCGAGCTGCTCGGCATCGTCGAGGCGACCCACGACGTGGTCGACGAGGTTGGCTCCGCGGGCTTCGCCGGGTTCGTCGTCACCCCCGAGAAATGCCGGCTCGACCTCTACTGGGTCGGCGCACCACCGCACCAGGTCGGGGAGGTGGTTGGCCACGACCATCGGGTTGTCGTCCATGACGACGCCGCCTACGACCACGCCGAGCTGGCGCAGGCGGCGGGGAGGTTGGCGCCCGGCTCATCCCTGGCACGTTCGGCCGGGGTCGAGATCATGAGCGTGGCCATCCCTCCCGAGGGCACGGGGCTGCGGGTCGGGGTCGAGCCACAGGCGGGCTCGGCCGACGTGCGGGCGACCGCGGCAAGGTTGAGCGCGGGCGTCGGCATCCCGGTCAGCGTGGTGATCGAGGGACCGTCGCGGCCGTTCGGCCGGACCGACGACCGGGCCCCCTGGTCGGCCGGGGGCCGGGCGATGATCCGGCTCAACGATGGCGGATCGCAGCGGTGGGCCGCCTGCTCCCTGGGGTACGGCCTGCGTGACCCGAGAACGATGCGGGAGTACACGGTCACCGCCGCCCACTGCTTCGACGAGGCGGTCGGCGCCACTGCCTGGAACGGCAGCCGGCGGGCGCCGATCGGAGACTGGAGCGCGATGTCCCTCGCGCTCGACGTCGCCTACGTGGCGATCGACGGTTCCTCCGAGCGTCCGGGCACGTCCGCGCACGTGTGGTCCGGCGGTGTGGGCGACGGTCAGCCGGGTGTGCGCACCGTGACCGGCACCTCGCCGACCCTCAAGGGCATGTGGGTCTGCGGTTCCGGCGCAACCACCGGCGAGAACTGCGGCATCAAGGTCAGCGACGTCGATGTCGTGCAGCGGGCGACGCTGCCCCGTTCGGGGGCCACCTATACGGTCCGCCACACGGCCCGGGGTTACCGCACCGACGGCGGGGTGGCGTCCGGCAGCGGCGACAGCGGGGGGCCGGTGTTCGCGCCCAGCGGCCCCGACGCGGACGACGCCCACGCGGTCGGTGTGATCCATGGTGGTGTGGAGGGAGAACCTGTGGACTGCGGCGACGAGCAGGCCTCGACCGAGTGCTCCGCCGGCGTCATCTTCGTGCCCGTCGCCGAGGTCCAGCGCTGGATGGGCGGGGAGCTGCGCGTGGCCGGCGGGTGGACGTCTGCGCCCCGGCCCGGGACGGAAGGCTGATCGCTGGCCTCAGTGGGCCAGCTTCTCGATCTTGCCGGCCTTGATGCAGCCCGTGCAGACGTGGATGCGCCGGGGCGCACCGTCGACCAGGGCCCGCACGCGCTGGATGTTGGGGTTCCACCGACGCTTGGTCCGCCGGTGCGAGTGGCTGACACTCATGCCCCACGATGGGTGCTTGCCACACACCTCGCATACGGCTGCCATGGACGCGTCACCTTTGTCTCGAGCTGGCTGAGGACCGAGCAACTGTACTGGCGGCCCCCCAGGGTCACAACTCGTTGATCGGGCCGAGACCAGCGGCCCCGACACGGCAACCTTCACCTACCATCCACCAGTGTGACCACCCTCGATCACCTGGGCGCCGCCGACCTGCGAGCGGTGGTGGAGGCCTACAACGACTCCCTGGCGGCCCACCGGGAGCCCATCAACCGGCTCAACGTCTATCCCGTTCCCGACGGCGACACCGGCACGAACATGTCGCTCACACTGGGCTCGGTGTCCGAGGAACTGGGCGGTGCCGGGGACGACCTGGCGGCGGTGTGCAAGGCGGTCAGCCATGGCTCGCTCATGGGGGCCCGGGGCAACTCGGGCGTGATCCTGTCGCAGGTCCTGCGGGGGTTCGTGGGCGTGGTCGCCGAGTCCGGGGGACTCGACGGGCCCGGGCTGGCCCGAGCGCTGCGGGCCGCGTCCGACGCCGCGTACCAGGCGGTCATGCGACCGGTCGAGGGCACGATCCTCACCGTCGTGCGCGAGTCGGCAGAGGCCGCCGAGGAGGCCGTCGCCGCCGAGCCCGACTCGGACCTGGTCAGCGTGCTCGCGGCCGCCCGCGAGCAGGGTGAGAAGGCGCTGGCCCGCACGCCGGACCTCCTGCCGGTCCTGGCCGAGGCCGGCGTGGTCGATGCCGGCGCAACCGGCTATCTGCTGCTGCTCGACGTGCTCCTGCATGTGGTCGACGGTCGCCCCGTCCCCGAGCCCCGGGTGGGCGAGGGGGCGGTCCGCGCCGACGCCCGCCTGGTGCGCGCCGCGGCCGACGAGCACGGCGACGGCTCGTCCGGTCTCCGCTACGAGGTCATGTACTTCCTCGAGGCGCCGGACGAAGCCATCCCGGCGTTCAAGGACGTCTGGGCCGGCATCGGCGACTCGATCGTGGTCGTCGGGGGCGACGGCCTGTGGAACTGCCACATCCACACCGACGACATCGGGGCCGCGGTCGAGGCGGCCGTCGACGCCGGGCGGCCCAGGAAGATCCGCGTCACCGACCTCGCGGAGCAGGTCGAGGAGGAGCGCTGGGTGCGGGAGGCCACCGGCGCCGGCGACGTCGTCGACCTGCCGCCTCACGCCAGCGAGCCCGTGTGCACCGCGGTGGTGGCCGTGGCCGCCGGCGACGGCATCAAGCGGATCCTCTACAGCCTGGGAGTGCAGGGGATCGTCGCCGGTGGGCAGTCGATGAACCCGTCGACGGCCGAGCTGCTGGCCGCGGTCGAGGCCGTGCCTGCCGAGGAGGTCGTCATCCTCCCGAACAACAAGAACATCATCCCGGTCGCGGAGCAGGTCGATGCCCACACCGATCGCACGGTGCGCGTGGTACCCACCCGGGGCATCGCCGAGGGGTTCGCCGCCCTCATGTGCTACGACCCCGAGGCCCGGGCCGACGAGAACGCCAAGGAGATGACGGCGCTGGTGTCCAACGTGGTGGCGGGGGAGGTCACCCAGGCGGTGCGGGATTCGATCAGCGACGTGGGTCCCATCGCCGAGGGCGACTACGTCGGCATCGCCAGCGACGGCATCCGGGCCGTGGAGCAGACGCAGGCGGAGGTCGCCTGCCGGCTCCTCGACGTCCTCGTGACCGACGACCACGAGATCGTGACCGTCATCGAGGGCGAGGGTTCGAACCCTGCCGACACGCGCGCCATCACCGAGTGGCTGGATGAGCACCGCCCCGGGGTTTCGGCAGAGGTCCACCACGGAGGACAGCCGCTCTACCCCTACCTGTTCGGCATCGAGTAGGCCTGAGCGAGCGTGCCGGCAGCCGAGAGAGCGAGCGCGGCCCGAGCGGACGCGCGAGCGGGCAGGGGACGCGTCGTAGCCCGAGCGGCCCGCTGCGAAGCAGCATGAGCGGGAAGCACAGTCTCACCGCGACGGACGCCGCACCGATCACGCTGGGGGAGCTGGCGGCAATGCCGGTCACCCGGCTCAAGGGCGTCGGGGAGCGCAAGGCCGAGGGCTTGGCGGCGGTCGGCGTCGAGAGCCTGCTCGACCTGCTCACCTACTACCCGCGCCGCTACGTCGACCGCACCAACGAGGCGCGGGTTCGCGACCTGACAGTGGGGGAGGAGGCGCTGGTCCTGGTGACGGTCCAGCGGGCGTCGTCGCGGCGCACCCGAGGGCGCCCGCCCAAGGTGCTGGTGACCGTGGACGTCACCGACGGCAGCGGGCACCTGCGGGTCAACTTCTTCAACCAGGCATGGCGGGAGCGGCAGCTGCGGCCGGGCATGACCGTGGCGTTGTTCGGCAAGCTGGAGATCTACGCCGGCCGCAAGCAGATGACCAACCCGGTCGTGGACCTGATCGGCGACCGGACCGGGCGCATCGTCCCCATCTATCCCCAGTCGGAGAAGGCGGGCCTGTCGACCTGGGAGATCGGCGACTGGGTCGCCGAGGCGCTGCGCCGCTCGCAGGTTCGGGGCCTGCTGGATCCCGTTCCCGGCTGGGTGCTCGACCGGTTCGACCTGGTCACCCGGCCCGAGGCCTTCGCCGGCATCCACGCACCGGACTCGATGGCGCATCGAGACGTGGCGCGCCGCCGGCTGGTGCTGGACGAACTGCTCCGGGTCCAGCTGGCGCTTGTTCAGCGCAAGCGGCACATCGAGCGGACCACCCGGGGCATCGCCCACCGTGTCGACGGACCGCTCGTCGACGCCTTCGTGGCCCGGCTGCCGTTCGACCTGACCGGCGACCAACGCGCCGCCATCGAGGAGATCGAGCACGACCTTGCCGCCCCCCATCCGATGCACCGGCTGCTGCAGGGCGACGTGGGAAGCGGCAAGACGGTGGTCGCGGTCTCGACCCTGCTCGTGGCCGTGCAGGGCGGCTACCAGGGGGCCTTCATGGCGCCCACCGAGGTGCTCGCCGAGCAGCACGCCCAGGGCATCCGTGAGCTGCTTGACGGGGTCGAGGTGCCCGACGATGGCGCAACGCTGTTCGCAGCGCGCCCGGTGCGGGTCGAGCTTCTCACCAACCGGGTGGGGGCCGGGGATCGGCGGCGCATCCTCGCCGGCCTGTCGGCGGGGCAGGTCGACCTGGTGATCGGCACGCACGCGCTCATACAGGAGGGTGTCGAGTTCCGGGCCCTGGGGGCGGTGGTGATCGACGAGCAGCACAGATTCGGCGTCGAGCAGCGGGCCGCGCTGCGCGACAAGTCCGTCGATGATGCGGTGCCCGACGTGCTGGTCATGACCGCCACACCCATCCCTCGGACGGCGGCTATGACCGTCTACGGCGACCTCGACGTGACCGTCATCCGGTCACTGCCGGCCGGCCGTCAGCCCATCACCACCCACTGGGTGCGCACCGACGCCGACGAGGAGTCGATGTGGGAGGCGGTCCGCGGCGAGGTGGCGTCCGGGCGGCAGGTGTACGTGGTGAACCCCCTCATCGAGGAGTCCGAGAAGCTCGAGGCCCGCTCGGCGGAGGAGACCTACGCCCGGCTCGAAGCCGGGGAGCTGGCCGGCCTGCCGCTGGGACTGCTGCACGGCCGGCTGGGATCGGCGGACAAGGACGCCACCATGCACCAGTTCCGCCAGGGCCGGCTCGACGTGCTGGTAGCGACCACGGTGATCGAGGTGGGCGTCGACGTGCCCAACGCCACCGTCATGGTCGTCCTCGACGCCGACCGCTTCGGCATCGCCCAGCTCCACCAACTCCGCGGGCGCGTCGGCCGCGGCAGCGAGCGGTCCTGGTGCTACCTGGTCAGCCGGTCGGACACCCCCGAGGCGGAAGCCCGCCTGGGCGCACTGGTCGAGACCACCGACGGTTTCGCCCTAGCGGAGGTCGACCTCGAGCTGCGTGGCGAGGGCACGATCATGGGCGAGCGCCAGAAGGGCCGCAACGACCTCAAGCTGGCGTCGCTGCGGCGGGACCGGGAGTGGGTGGAGAAGGCCAGGGAGGTCGCGTTCGCGATCGTCGACGGCCAGGGGGGACTCGAGGCCCACGCCGACCTGCTCGACGAGGTCGCCCTCTTCCTCGACGAGGACGACCAGGAGTTCCTGCTCAAGGGCTAGCGCCGCCGGCCTCGGCGCGTGCCGCCGGTGTCACGCGTGGCGCGTACCTCACCGGCGACCCGACACCGGGGCGTCGCGGTCGAGCGGATCGATGAAGAGGTCGGCAATCTCGTCCCGCTCGCGGGCGTCGTCGCGCATGTCCCGACCGAAGAGCCCGGCAAGAGCCACGAGCACGCCCGCAACGACGAGCACGGTGATGGCGAATCCGATCATGACGTGATGATCCGGCGATGAGCGTCGGGGTACGCCGTCATCTGGCACGGGACGGGTGTGGCATTCGGCGCACCGTGGCCGATGGCGGCTCGTGGGGTTCAGCCGTGGTCCAGGCCGCCGGCGTCGTCGTCCTGGATCACGACGTCCCAGCGGTCGAGGCAGTCCTCGCAGCGGTAGACGAGCAGGTCGCCTGGCTGCCAACCCCACTCGGGCGGCTCGATGAGCAGGTGGGCGCGGCCGCTGCAGTCGACGCACGTGATGATCTCGTCGACTTCCATCGTCCGCTACTGCCGGCGCTCGGCACGGTGCTCGCCGAAGCGGGCCACGCCCGCGGCGAAGTCGTCGCCGAAGATCACCTCTCGCCCCAGGCGGTCCTCGTTGGCGAGGGCGTCCGCCACGCTCAGGCCGAGCCCGTCGTAGACGGCCCGTCGGTCGTTCATCACGCAGCGCCACGGGAACGCCGCGATCTCCTCGGCCAGCTCGACCGCGGTGTCCAGGGCGGTGCCGGCCGGGACGAGTCGGTCGACCAGGCCGATCCGCTCCGCCTCATCGGCCCCGATCTCGCGGCCGGTGAGGATCAGGTCGAGCGCCCGGCCCAGTCCCACGATCCGGGGCAGCCGGTAGGTGCCGCCGTCGACCAGTGGCACACCCCAGCGCCGTTCGAGGCAGCCGAAGCGCGCGCTCCGGCCGGCGACCCGGAGATCGCACCACGCCGCCAGCTCCAACCCGCCGGCCACGCACCATCCCTCGATGGCGGCGACGACCGGCTTGGACAGCGCCAGGCGGGTCGGTCCCAGCGGGCCGCTGTCGCGCAGGCGGGGAAGGTCCCGCAGGTTGGCGCCGGCGCAGAACGCCTCGTTGTCGCCCGTGAGCACCGCCACCTTGGCCGTGTCGTCGTAGTCGAACGCCACGAACTGGTCGTGGAGCCGCTGGGCGGTCTTGGCGTTGATGGCGTTGCGGACCTTGGGCTGATCGATGCGAATGACCCGCACACGCTCGCTGCTGGCGGTCATGAGCGCAGCACGTGATCGGTCGACCGCGCGAGCGCCAGCGAGCCGGGCGACGGTGGGGTACGGGGGCGCAGCCCCCGCAGATGATCGGTCATGAGCGCAGCTCGTGACCGGTCGACCGCGCGAGCGCCAGCGAGCCGGGCGACGATGGGGTACGGGGGCGCAGCCCCCGCAGAGGATCGGTCATGAGCGCAGCTCGTGATCGGTCGACCGCGCGAGCGCCAGCGAGCCGGGCGACGATGGGGTGCGGGGGCGCAGCCCCCGCAGATGATCGGTCATGCGACGAGGATGCCATCCGCCACCAGTGCCGCCACCTATCGTCGCCTTGTGCGAGTCGTCGGTGGCAGTGCCCGCGGGCGCACGCTGGTGGCACCGCCCGGCGAGCGCACCAGGCCCACGTCCGACCGGGCGCGGGAGGCGATCTTCAACGCCTTGCGGAGCCGGGGTGTTGTCGAGGGGGCCGACGTGCTGGACCTGTTCGCCGGCAGCGGGGCGCTCGGCGTCGAGGCGTTGTCCCAGGGCGCCGCCCGGGCCACGTTCGTCGACTCCGATCGGGCCGCGCGCCAGGCGGTGCGGCGCAACCTCGAGGCCTGCGGCTTCCTCGATCGCGGCGCCATCGTCGCCGCTCCCGCCGAACGGTTCCTGGCGCGACTCGGAGCCGAGCGGTATGACCTCGCGTTCTGCGATCCGCCCTACGCCTTCGCCGGTTGGGAGCCGTTGCTGGCGGCGTTGCCGGCCGACTTCGTCGTCATCGAGTCCGACGGGCCGGTCGCCATCCCCGCCGGCCGCGAGCTCGTGCGCGAGGGCCGCTACGGGGGGACGTGGGTGGGTTTCGCCGTCGCCGCGTGACCGGCGCCGTTTGATGCCGGGGTCGTGCGCGCGGCGGCGGGTACCGTGGGATCCGTGACCACGGTCCTGTACCCCGGTTCGTTCGACCCGATCCACAACGGGCACCTCGGGATCATCGAGGTGGCGTCGCGGCTGTTCGACGACGTGGTCGTGGCGGCCGTGCGCAATCCCCAGAAGGGCGAGCCGCTGTTCAGCCTGGAGGATCGCCAGGCGATGATCGACGAGTCCGTGGCCCACCTCGACAACATCAAGATCACGATGTTCTCGAGCCTGGTGGTGGACCTGGCCCAGGATGTCGGCGCCGACTTCATCATCAAGGGCCTGAGGGTGGTGTCCGACTTCGAGGCGGAGTTGATCATGGCGCAGATGAACCGGGCGGTGTCCGGCGTCCAGACGCTGTTCATCCCCTCCGACCCCGCGCACTCGTTCCTGGCCTCGAAGCTGATCAGGGAGATCGCTCGCTTCGGCGGCGATGTCAGCTCGATGGTCCCGGCGCCGGTCGCCAAGCGGCTGGCGGAGCGGTTTCGGAAATAGCGATGCCTGGCGACGACGACCAGTCCTTCGAGGTACGGGTGGCGCAGCGGGCTCCGGGCGGTGACGTCGAGGCGTTGTTGCAGCGCCTCCGCGAGCTGATCGACGGCGCCCGGCCGGCGGCGCTCTCTGCACAGCAGGTGAAGGTCGACCGCGACGAGTTGCTCGACCTCCTGGACCAGGCGATCGAGCGCCTGCCGGAGGAGGTCCGATCGGCCCGCTGGCTCATGAAGGACCGTGACGAGTTCCTGGCCCGCAGCCAGCGCGAGGCAGACGACATCCTGGCCGCGGCCCGTGGCCAGGCCGAGCGCATGGTGCAGCGCTCAGAGGTGATGAAGGCGGCCGAAGCCAAGGCGCGGCGCGTGCTCGACGAGGCCCGCGCCGAAGCCGGCCGCCGCCGCAACGAGGCCGACGACTACTGCGACAAGCGGCTGGCCCAGCTCGAGACCGTGCTCGAGCGGGCCATGTCGGTCGTGGCCACCGGCCGCTCCCGGCTCCGCGGCGACGGGACCGGTGCGAACCGGGAAACGGGTGCGGACGCCGAGGTCGGCGGGGCGGGCGGTGGAGCGGCGGGACCCGGTGCTGCCACGGTGGGCGCCGGTGCCGAGGGCGAAGCCAGCAGCAACGCGGTTTTCGATCAAGACCGGGTATAAGGGGCCGCGACATGTCGCGTCCCTTCGTGGTTCCCACCGGTGAGTTGTTCCGCCATCCGGGTGCCCGGCAGCAGGTGCTGCTCGTCGGGCCGTTGTCGGGTGTCGCCCTGTCGACGTCTCGCCTGACCGACGACGACGTGCAGGCCGACCTGACCCTCGAGGCACAGGGTTCCACCGTCACGGTGACGGGACGGGTGGTCGGCCGCTGGACCGGCGAGTGCCGGCGCTGCCTCGGGACGACCGGGGGCGGGCTCACGGTCGTCCTCCGGGAGATCTTCGAGCCCGACCCCGTCGAGGGTGAGACCTACCGGCTCGACCGCGACCACCTCGACGTGGAGCCGGCTCTGCGCGAGGCCTTGGCCCTCGCCCTCCCACTGGCGCCGCTCTGCGACGAGACCTGTGCCGGGCCGGACCCCGAGGACCATCCTGTCACGGTCGATGACGAGGAGGCGGGCGACGGTCAGGGCGCCAACGGGACCAACGGCGCTGCGCCGGCCGATCCCCGGTGGTCGGCTCTCGACGCCCTCCGCTTCGACCAGTAGGGCAGCTCGGGGCGCGGTTACGTCCATCGGCGCCAGGCCCGCTAGCCTTTCCCGTTTGCGCCCGCCGGGCGTATCGTTGCCCCTCGCACCCAGCGCGGCGCGACCCTCGAGACGCTCCAGGAAGACCGATGGCCGTCCCCAAGAAGAAGACCTCCAAGGCCAAGAGCCGTAGCCGCCGCGCCGCCGCCTGGCGCCTCGAGCCGCCCGCCCGGAGCGTCTGCCCCCGCTGCCGCGCCGTGAAGCTGCCGCACGTGGTCTGCGGCAACTGTGGCTGGTACGGCGGCAGGGTCGCCGTCGAGGTCGACTGATCCCTGCCAGTCCCTCGGAGAGCGCACCCGCCTGGGCCTACGATGCTGCCGGTAGCCATCGACGCCATGGGCGGCGACCACGCCCCCGGCGCGATCGTCGAGGGCGCTCGGCGCGCAGTGGCCGAGTTGGGGGTGCCGGTCGTGCTGGTGGGCCGGCCGGACGACCTCGAACCGTTGCGGGGCGACCTCGAGGTGGTGGCGGCGTCGCAGGTCATCGGCATGGACGCCGATCCGGGCGCCAGCGTCCGCACCATGAAGGACGCCTCGTTGGTGCGCGCCGCCGAGGCCGTGCGCGACGGACGTGCGTCGGCCATGGTGTCGGCCGGAAACACGGGGGCGACCATGGCGTCGGCGCTACTGCGCCTGGGACGGATCAAGGGCGTGGCGCGGCCCGCCATCGCCACGCCGATCCCGGTCCCCGGCTCCTCACCCACCGTGCTGCTCGACGCCGGCGCCAACGCCGAGTGCCAGCCCCTGTGGCTCGTGCAGTTCGCCCAGATGGGCGCGATCTTCTCCCGCGAGCGCTATGGCATCGCCGAGCCCCGGGTGGGGTTGCTCTCGATCGGCGAGGAGCCCACCAAGGGCAATCCGCTGGTCAAGGAGACCCACGCGCTGCTGGCTGCGGCGGGAGCCCTCGACCGCGCCGGGGCGCGCTTCGTCGGCAACGTCGAGGGTCGGGACATCATGACCCCCGACGTCGACGTGGTCGTCACCGACGGGTTCACCGGCAATGTCGCCCTCAAGACCCTCGAGGGCGGGATGCGATCCCTGGTCACGGCGGTGATCGAGGGCTTGAGCACCACCGATGTGGCCGAAACCGCGCTTGGCGCACTGTTGCCGCTGTACGGCACGCTCGACCCTGACCGGACCGGCGGCGCCATGCTCCTCGGCGTCGACGGTGTGTGCATCATCAGCCACGGATCGTCGTCGGCCACGGCGGTTGTCAACGCCACGCGGGTGGCAAGCGAGATGGTGGACGCCGGCGTCGTCGAGCGCCTGCGGTCTGCGGTGGCTTCCGCCTGATCCGGATGAGTCGTAGCGCTGCGGCATGACCGCACGCCCACGACCAGAACGCGTGGGCTGCGTTCACAAGCGCACAAACATGGCTCCCGGTACACTGCGCCGCGTTCTGCCCGAGACCAGGAGTTATCCGTCGTGCCCGCCGAGACCCACGTCGAGCGCAGTCCCCTCGATCGCGAGCAGGTGTTCGACCTGATCCGCGACCGTTTGGCCGACATCCTCGAGGTCGAGCCGTCGACCATCCACGAGGGCGACTCGTTCACAGACGATCTCGACGCCGATTCGCTGGCTCTCATCGAGCTGGCCGAGGCGCTCGAGGAGGAGCTGGGGGAGCGCAGCGTTGGCTTCCGCATCGAGGACGAAGATCTCGAGGACATCAAGACGGTGCGCGACGCCGTCGACTACGTCCTCGCCCGGTTGTAGGGGCGCCCGATCTCGCCTCCTGTTTCACGACTCGACGAGCTGGCCCGCAGCCTCGGCGTCAGCCTCGATGACGCCGGCGTGTTGGCGCCTGCCCTCGTGCACCGCTCGTGGTGCGCCGAGAACGCCGGGTACGAGTCCAACGAGCGGCTCGAGTTCCTTGGCGACGCCGTGCTCGGCCTGATCGTCACCGACCACGCCTTCCACGCCTACACGTCGCTCAGCGAGGGTGAGCTGACCGACGTCCGCAAGGCGGTCGTGAACGCCGTCACCCTGGCCGAGGTGGCCGACGAGCTCGGCCTGGGCGACTACCTGTTGCTGGGCAAGGGCGAGGAACAATCGGGCGGGCGCGAGAAGCCGTCGATCCTCGCCGACGCCCTCGAGGCCGTGCTCGGCGCCGTCTACGTGGCCGCCGGCATGGGTGAGGCCCACGACCTGGTGTTGCGCCTCCTGGGCGAACGCGTCGCCGAGGCGCACGCCGGGGGGCCGGGCGGGCAGGACTACAAGAGCCGGCTCCAGGAGCTGACAGCGCGGCACTTCGACGAGGCGCCACGCTACGAGACCCTGGCCGAGGGGCCCGATCACGCCCGGCGCTTCCACGTGACCGTCGCCGTCGGCGGCATCGCCCGGGGCACCGGTGACGGACGGTCGAAGAAGCAGGCCGAGCAGGTCGCGGCGCGCGACGCCTACGCGACGCTCCTGGCCGAGCTGGAGATCGACATTGCCTGAGCTGCCCGAGATCGAGACGGTGCGGCGGGGGCTCGAGCGCGAGACGGTCGGACGTCGGGTCAAATCGGTGGACGTCGTGGTGGCCAAGGCGACCAACCGCAACGGCTCGCGCAAGGCGTTCCAGGCGCGACTCGAGGGTGCCAAGATCCGCAACGTCGATCGCCGCGGGTCCCTGCTCGTGCAGGCGCTCGACACCGGGGAGCTGCTCGTGTTCGACGTCGGCGGGACGGGGATGCTCCTGCGCGCCGCCCCCAAGGACGAGACGCCCAAGGACCTGCTGCTGTCGATCACGTTCACCCAGGGCGGCCAGCTGCGGCTGGCGGATCCCGAGGCCAGGGCCGAGGCGTTTGTCGTCACACCCGATCTGCTGGTCGAGGAGGTGCCGGCGCTCGCCGATCTGGGACTGGATCCGGTGGCCGCCCCCGTGTCCTGGACCGCGTTCGCCCAATCGCTCGTGAACCGCCGGAGCGAGAAGCTGAAGGCGGTGCTGCTCGACCCCACGTTCGTGGTCGGGCTCGGGGGGCTGTACGCCGACGAGATCCTCTACGACGCCGGCCTGCGCCCCGACCGCGAGGTGTCCACGGTGTCGACGATGGAGATCCGCCGGCTCTATCGCTCGCTGGTCGAGATCCTGCACGAGGCGACCAAGCACCACGGCACCTCCACCGACGAGCATCCATTCACCGATCTCCACGGCAAGCCGGGCAGCTTCCAGGACGAGCTGCAGGTGTGGGGTCGCGACGGCGAGCCCTGTCGGCGGTGCCGGGGCACCATCACCAAGGTCCGCAGCGGTGGCAAGGTCACGTACTGGTGCCCGAGCTGCCAGGTGTGAGCCCGCCGGGATCCCCGGACCCGTCCCCGCCGCCACGTAGCCTGGCGCGTCGATGTTCCTCAAGGCACTGACCCTCAAGGGGTTCAAGTCCTTCGCGGAGTCCACCACCCTCGAGATGCAGCCGGGGGTGACGGTCGTCGTCGGGCCCAACGGCTCGGGGAAGTCCAACGTGGTGGACGCCATCGGCTGGGTGCTCGGGGCCCAGGCGCCCTCGGCGGTGCGCAGCCAGAGGATGGAGGACGTGATCTTCGCCGGCACCTCGCGCCGGCCGGCGCTCGGACGCGCCGAGGTGAGCCTGACCATCGACAACGGCGCAGGGCTCCTGCCCATCGACTTCACCGAGGTGACCGTCACCCGCACCCTGTGGCGCTCCGGCGAGAGCGAGTACGCCATCAACGGCGTGCCCTGCCGCCTGCTCGACGTACAGGAGCTGTTCAGTGACACCGGGGTCGGCCGTCAGCAACACGTGATCGTCGGCCAGGGGCAGATCGACGCCGTGCTCAACGCCAAGCCCGAGGAGCGGAGGCTCATCGTCGAGGAGGCCGCCGGCATCCTCAAGCATCGCAAGCGCAAGGAGCGTTCCGAGCGCCGCCTCGTCGCCACGGAGGGCAACCTGTTGCGGCTCGGCGACCTCCTCCGCGAGGTGCGCCGCCAGCTCCGTCCGCTCGAGCGCCAGGCCGAAGCCGCTCGCCGGCACGGCGACCTGGTCGCCGAGCTCCGGGCATTGCACGTGTACGTCGCGGGCCGGGAGCTCACCACCCTCAAGCGACGCCTCGGTGACCTGACGGCCGCCCGGGCCGAGTTGCGCAACGAGGAGGCGTTGCTCAAGCGGCGTCTCACCGAGCTCGACACCGCGGTGGTGGCGGCCGAGTCCCGGCTCGGCGCTCTCGGTGGCAGCGCGGTGGGCGACGTCATGGCCGGACTGGAGGCGTTGCGGGAGAAGGCCCGCGGCCAGCTGGCGCTGCTGGCCGAGCGCCGCCGCGGCGTCGACCGGGAGCGGGCCGCGTTCGTGGACCAGGCCGTGATCGCCAGCCTCGAGGCCGACTCCGCCCGGCTGCGGTCCGAGCTCGACGCTCTCGAGAGCGAGGACGAGGGACTGGCACCCGACAGCGAGGCGCTGGCGGAGGCGGAGGCCGGGCTGGCCGACGCCCGCGCCGCGTTCGACCGCGAGTGGGCCGGGGGGGTGCCGGAGGGCTCGGGTCGCGCGGCCGAGGCGCGGGGCGAGCTGGTGGCGCTGCGGAGTGCCCTAGGCCGGTCCGACGGTGACGAGCGCCGAGTTGGGGCGAGGACCGCGCAGCTGCGTTCCAGGCTCGACCGGCTGGATCGCGAGGCTGCCGAGGCCACCACCAGGATCGCCTCGGCGGAGGCTGCCGAGCCGGATCTCGTCGCGGCCATGGAGGCGGCCGGTCGGCATCGCCATGCGGCAGAGGCGGCGGTGCAGGCCGCCGACGAGCGCCGCGAATCCGCCCAAGCGGACCGCCATGCCTGGACGGCCCGGCGCGAGGCCCTGGAGCTGGCACTGGACGAGGCCCGCGCCCGCGCCGGCGTCGAGCGGCTGGCCGCGGTCGAGGGCGTGATGGGCACGCTGCTGGACCTCGTCGATATCGACGCCGGCTGGGAGGCCGCCGTCGAGGCCGCGTGCGGCGAGGCGCTGGCCGCGGTGGTATTCGACTCCGTGGACTCGGGCCGGCGCGCACTCGGCGTCCTGTCCGCCGGGAACGTGCCCGGCGCGGTCCTGGCCCTGGGCGCCGCGCCGGATGCGGCGCGAGTGTCCCCGACCACGGGCGAGCCGGTGCTGGCCCATGTGCGGCCCCGCCGGGCCGAGGTGTGGCCGCTCCTGACCGGACTGTTGGGCGCAGCGGTGGTGGTGGACGGGGACTGGGAGGTGGCACTCGACGCGGCCCTGGCCCATCCCGGGGCGGTCGTCGTCACCCGGCAGGGCGACCGCTTCGGCGTCACCGGCTGGCGGATCGCGGCCGACGCCACCGGAGCCACGGGCCACGCGCTCGACGAGGCGCGTGAACGGGGCGCCGCCGCGATCTCGGCCGCCGAGCGAGCGATCGCCGAGGATCACGCCGCCCGCGCCGCGCTCGACGAGGCCCGGCGGGTCGAGGAGGCCGCGGTCGTCCGGCTCGACGAGGCCCGCGCCGCCGTGGCGGCGGCCACGGCAGCACGAGAGCGCTTCGCGGCCGAACGCCAGGATGCCGCCGCCGAGCTGACGACCCTGCAGGGGCAGCAGGTCGAGGCTTCCGAGCAACTGGCGCGCGATCGCGCCCGCGCCAACGAACTGGAAGCGTTGCTGCCCGAGCTCGAAGCGGAGGAGGCGGCGCGGCGCGAGCGGGCCGAAGCCATGGCCGAGGCCCGTCGCAGGCTCGACGAGCGGGCGACCGGTGTGGCCGCCATGCGGACCGATCTCGACAAGCGTCGGACCGCGGTGGCCGACCGGCGGGATTACCTGCGCGGGCGCCTCGGCGAGGTGGAGGAGCGGCTGGCCGGCTCCGTGGAGGCGCGGCGGGAGGCCGAGGCTCGTCGCGGCGAGCTCGACGCCGCCGAGCTGGCCCTCGACCGGCTGGCGGCGTTCGTCGGCGACCGGCTCGCGTTGGTCGACGAGCGGTTGGCCGCGGTGCACGAGCGCCGGCGACGTGAGACCGACGCCCAGCGGGCGCTGACGACTGAGCTCGATGGCCTGCGCCGGGAGCGCGCGACCAAGGAGCGCACCCTGGCGGAGCTGCGGGAGCGCGCGCAGCGGGCGGAGATCGACGAGGCGGAGGTTCGCCTTCGGCTCGAGCAGGCGATCGAACTGTGCCGCACGCAGCTCGACGTCGAGCCCGACACCGCGGTCCGGGCCGAGGCGCCGGAGCTGCCGGACGGCGTCACCCCTGCGGCGCGTGTCCGCGACCTCGAGCGGGAGCTGCGCGTGATGGGCCCGATCAACCCGCTGGCTCTGGAGGAGTTCGAGGCCCTGTCCGAGCGCCACACCTTCCTGTCCGAGCAGCTCGACGACGTCAAGGCCAGCCGCCGCGAGCTCAACAAGGTGATCCGCGCCATCGACGAGGAGATCGTGCGGGTGTTCGCTGCGGCCTTCGCCGACGTCAGCGAGAACTTCGAACAGCTCTTCGCCACGCTGTTCCCGGGCGGCCAGGGGCGGCTGCGCCTCACCAACCCCGACGACCTGCTCGACACGGGGATCGAGGTCGAGGCCAAGCCGTCGGGCAAGAACGTCAAGAAGCTGTCGCTGCTGTCCGGCGGCGAGCGCTCGTTGACGGCGCTGGCCTACCTGTTCGCCGTGTTCCGCAGCCGGCCGTCGCCCTTCTACGTGATGGACGAGGTCGAGGCCGCCCTCGACGACGTGAACCTGCACCGCTTCCTCGAACTCATCTCCGAGTTCCGCCAGGAAGCGCAGCTCATCATCGTCAGCCACCAGAAGCGCACGATGGAGGCGGCCGAGTGCCTCTACGGCATCACGATGCAGTCGGGCGGCTCCTCGAAGGTCGTGAGCGAGAGGGTCGCCGTCGGGGCGTAGGTCACCCGCTGGCGGTCGCCCGGCGGAAGCCCCTCCACGACCGGGGAATCGGCGTTCCAAAGCGCCGGACGCCGTCACGTCCGAGCGCCGGTTGCCGATGGTGTTCGGCCGAGGCGCGCGGGTAGCGGCCCCCCGCCGGAGCCCCTTCGAGCGACGTCGCGGCGACCAGTAGGCTCCGGCATCACCATGGAGATCGGGATCATCATCGTGGTCATTGCCGTCGTGGTCCTGGGTGGCATCGCCTTCGTGGCCCGGGGGCGTCGGGATCGGGATGTCGGCCTCGAGCCACCCGCCCCGCCCCGTCCATCGCCGACCACCCCGCCCGAGCCCGTGGACGAGGACCTCGTCGCCCAAGTCGAGGACGCGCTCGCCGGGGTCCACGACGAGGCCAGTCGCGGCACCATCGTGGAGGCCCCGCCGGGGCCGGAAGCGCCGGCCCCACCCGCAGCGAGGCCCAGCTTCCGTGAACGACTCGCGAAGGCTCGGGGCGCACTCGGTGGCTACCTGGGCGCGATCCGCTCTCGGAAGGTCGACGCGGAAACCTGGAACGAGCTCGAGGAGGCGCTCATCCGCGCCGACGTCGGGGTGTCGGCCACCCAGCGGGTGCTGGACGACCTCCAGGCCACTGCCAAGGCCGAGGGCATCACCGATCCCGAGGTGCTCCTCGACCGGCTCAAGTCCGAGCTCAAGGCCCTCCTGACCGAGGGCGACCGGTCCCTGCGGTACGAGCCCGGCGGCCCCAACGTGTGGCTGTTCGTCGGCGTCAACGGCGTGGGCAAGACGACCACCATCGGCAAGATCGCCCGCCAGCAGCTCGATGAGGGGCGCTCGGTGATCATGGCGGCGGCCGATACCTTCCGGGCCGCCGCGGCTGAGCAGCTCAGGCTGTGGGCCGAGCGCACGGGATCCGAGATCGTGCGGGGCAACGAAGGCGGCGATCCGTCGGCGGTGGTCTTCGACGCCGTCGAGCGTGCCGCGGCCCGCGGCAACGACCTGGTCCTGGCCGACACAGCCGGACGACTCCACACCAAGAGCAACCTCATGGACGAGCTGCGCAAGGTCCGGCGTGTGGCCGACCGCGATCCGGGGAACGTCACAGAGGTGCTCCTGGTTCTCGATGCCACCACCGGCCAGAACGGCCTGGCCCAGGCGGAGCAGTTCACCCAGGCCGTGGACGTCACCGGCGTGGTGCTCACCAAGCTGGACGGCTCGGCCAAGGGCGGCATCGCACTCGCGATCCAGACCGGCCTCGGCATCCCGATCAAGCTGGTGGGGCTGGGCGAGGCCGTGGAGGACCTCGTCGAGTTCGATCCCGACGAGTTCGTCGAGGCGCTCTTCGCATGACCGAGGGCGCCGCACAGGAGGTGGAAATGTGATCCGAACCGTGCTCTTGCCCGTGCGAGCGACGATCGGGGTCGGCAAGTTGTCCGCCAAGACCGGATACCGGACCGGCAAGCTCTCCGCGCGCTCGACCTACCGGGTCGGCCGGCTCATCGGACTGCGCCGCGCGCTGCTGCTGGGCGTCGGTGTGGGCATCGGCATGTTGGTGGCGCCCACGTCGGGGCAGGAGCTGCGTGACAGGCTGCGCCGCCAGTGGGAGAGCCGGCGAGCCCCGGCCAGCGACGACGCCGTCGCCGAGCGCGTGCGCTACGAGCTGTCGCACTCGCCCCGCACCTGGCACCTTCCCCAGCCGGAGGTCGAGGTGGTCGCGGGCAAGGCGATCCTGACCGGCGGCACTCCCCACGCCACGGGCAAGGCCGACATCGAGCGCGCCGCGGCCTCGGTCCCCGGGGTGGCTGACGTCGACAGCCGCCTGGTGGTCGGCAGCGGCGACGGCGGGTAGCTCCCACCGCGACATCCGCGACCAGGACCGGTTCGGCGTAGCCCGGGCCCGGTAGGCTCAGTCCCTCATGTTCGAGTCGCTGTCCGAACGCTTCGAGGGCATCTTCACCAGGTTGCGCAGCAAGGGAACGCTGCGCGAGTCCGACGTCGACGAGGTCCTGCGCGAGATCCGCCTGGCCCTCCTCGAGGCCGACGTCAACTTCGTCGTCGTCAAGACGATGCTCGAGCGCATCCGGGAGCGGGCGCTCGGCGCCCGCATTCACGAGGCGCTCAACCCCGCCCAGCAGGTCGTCAAGCTGGTCAACGAGGCGCTGGTCGAGGCCCTCGGCGGCGACGCCATTCGGCTCCAGTACGCCTCGCGGCCGCCCACCGTGGTGCTCATGGCCGGTCTGCAGGGCTCGGGTAAGACCACCAACGCCGCCAAGCTCGCCCGCTGGTTCCACCAGCAGGGCCGCAACCCGCTGCTGGTGGGTGCCGACCTGCAGCGTCCGGCCGCCGTCGAGCAGCTACGCACCCTGGGCGAGCGCATCCACGTGCCGGTGTTCAGCCAGCCCGGCGACCCGGTGGCCACGGCCAGGGCCGGCGTCGAGGAGGCCCGGCGCCTCGGCCGGGACATCTGCATCGTCGACACCGCTGGCCGCCTGGCCATTGACACCGAGATGATGGAGCAGGTCGGGCGCATCTCCCAGGCGACCCACCCCGACTACACGTTCCTGGTCGTCGACGCCATGACCGGCCAGGACGCCGTCACGGTGGCCGAGTCGTTCGACGCCACGCTGGCCCTCGACGGCGTCATCCTCACCAAGCTCGACGGCGACGCCCGGGGCGGCGCGGCACTGTCGGTCAAGGAGGTGGTGGGCAAGCCCATCGCCTTCGCCTCCACGGGCGAGAAGGTCGAAGACTTCGACCTCTTCCACCCTGATCGGCTGGCCAGCCGCATCCTGGGCATGGGCGACATGCTCACGCTGATCGAGAAGGCCGAGCAGGTCTACGAGAAGGACGAGGCCGAGGCGGCCGCCGCCAAGCTCCTCGAGGGGAAGTTCACCCTCGACGACTTCCTGGGACAGCTGCAGCAGGTCCGCAAGATGGGGCCGCTGCAGAACCTGATGGGCCTGATGCCGGGCGTTCCCAAGGAGCTGCGGAACACAGAGGTCGACGAGAACCAAGTGAGCAAGGTCGAGGCCATCATCCACTCGATGACACGCGAGGAGCGGATCGAGCCCAACATCATCGACGGCTCCCGCCGTCTGCGGATCGCCAATGGCAGCGGTACGCAAACCGCCGACGTCAGCCAGCTCATCAAGCAGTTCCGTGAGATGCAGAAGCTGATGAAGCGCCTGCCGGGTCTGTCGGGTACCAAGGGCGTCCGGGGCGGCAAGAAGGCCCGCAAGGGGCGCAAGGGCGGTGGTCGGGTGACGCCCCCCGGCGGCGGCGGCCGGGCCGCGGCGCGCCAGCCTTTCACCCTGCCCGGCCTCAACCAATAACCTCGCTACCCCCGAGACGAAAGAAAGAAGAAACGAGTGGCCGTCAAGCTCCGCCTGATGCGGATGGGCAAGAAGAAGCAACCGACCTACCGCGTGGTGGCGGCCGATTCCCGGTCGCCCCGTGACGGACGATTCATCGAGATCGTTGGCGTCTACGACCCGCGGCCCGATCCCTCTGCGATCCGTATCGACAACGACAAGGCCGTGGACTGGCTCCGCAAGGGCGCGCAGCCGACGGACTCGGTGCGCAAGCTGCTCGAGATCTCGGGCGCCTGGGAGACCTTCAGCGGCGAGGCCCCGTCCTGGCCCGCCCCGGAGCCAGCGAGCAAGCCGACCGCCAGCAAGTCAACGGCCAGCAAGTCGACGGCCGGCAAGGCGACCGGCAAGTCGCCGACGAAGCAGGCGGCCGCCACGACCAAGGCGCCGGCCGAGGCCGAGGCGGGCGGGGCGCCGGAGACCGAGGCAGACGCCGAGGCCGCAGCCGAGCCCGAGGTCGAGGCCGACGTCGAGCCCGGGCCCGACGTTGACGCCGAGCCCGAGGCGGAGGGCGACGCCAGCGCTGACGAGAGTGCCGAGGAGAGCGGGTGAGCGACACCGCCGCCCCGCCGGAGGTGCCGACGGCCCGCGCCGTGCTCGAGCACCTGGTGCGCTCCCTGGTCGAGGATCGCGACGCCGTGCGCATCGACACCGAGCGGGGCCGCGGCCTGCCACGCCTCACCGTCCGGGTCGGCCCGTCCGACATGGGGCGGGTGATCGGCAAGCGGGGCCGGGTGGCCCAGGCGATCCGCACCGTGACCCGCGCGGCCGCCGCCCGCGACGGCAGCGACGTCGAGGTCGAGTTCGAGGACTGAGAGGTCCCGAGTGACGCCGGCCGGTGACCCGGGCGGTCGGACGGCGCCCCTGCTCGAGATAGGCCGCGTGACCAGGCCCCACGGCCTGCGGGGCGAGGTGGTCGTCGACCTGACGACCGATCGCGTCGAGCGCCTCGCCCCCGGCAGCGTCCTCGCCAGCGATGCCGGCGAGCTGACCGTCGCCGCCGCCCGCCCCCACCAACGCCGTTGGATCGTGGCGTTCGAGGGTCACACCGGACGAGAGGCTGCCGACCGGTTGCGTGGCCTGGCACTCCGGGCCGAGGCCATCGACGATCCCGACGCGCTCTGGGTCCACGATCTCGTGGGCAGCGAGGTGATCACAGTCGGGGGCGACGCGATGGGCACGTGCGTCGCGGTTGTGGCCAACCCCGCGTCCGACCTGCTCGAGCTCGACGGTGGGGCCTTGGTACCCGTCGTGTTCGTGGTCGAGCGCAGGCCCGGACGGGTGATCATCGACCCGCCCGAGGGTCTCCTGGAGCCCTAGAGGCGCGGCCCCGATGCGCATCGACGTCTTCACCATCTTCCCGGGACTGGTCGACCACTTCGCCGCCCACAGCCTGGTCGGAAAGGCCAGGGCCGCCGGGACGCTCGAGATCAGGGTCCACGACCTGCGGTCGTGCGCAACCGACCCCCATCGGTCGGTGGACGACGCGCCGTTCGGCGGTGGGGCCGGCATGGTCCTCATGCCCGAGCCGATCTTTGCCGCCGTCGATGCCATCGACCCGCCGCGACCGCTGCTCTATCTCGGTCCGGCCGGCCGACGGTTCGACCAGGCGGTGGCGCGGGAGCTCTCGACGCTGGAGGGCGGCTTCAGCCTGCTGTGCGGCCGCTACGAGGGCATCGACGAGAGGGTGCGCGAGCATCTGTGCGATGGCGAGCTGTCGATCGGCGACGTGGTGCTGGCCGGCGGGGAGGTGGCCGCCATGGTGGTCATCGAGGCGGTGGGCCGCCTGGTCCCCGGCGTGATGGGCAACCGGCTGTCGGCCGACGACGAGTCGTTCAGCCACGGGCTGCTGGAGTACCCGCACTACACGCGCCCTGCGCTGTTCCGGGGGTGGGAGGTTCCCGAGGTGTTGCGCTCGGGCGACCACGGACGGATCGCCAGGTGGCGTCGAGCCCGGGCGATCCGTCGCACCCTCGACCTGCGCCCCGACCTGATCGAGTCCCGAGGCGGTGTGACCTCCGAGGAACGCTCACTCCTGATGGAGTTCGGGCTGGAGGACGACCGTTCCGACACGTGAGGTCCGGCTCGCGGTCAAGCCGCTTGTGACTTTGTGTTCGGTTCGCCAGCCCGGATAGCATCATTCGTCCGCCCGCACCTCCCAGGACGACGAAGGCGACCCCGCGATGAATCCCACCGATCTCGTCGACCAGACCAGCCTGCGCACCGACATCCCCGATTTCGCCCCCGGCGACACCCTCAAGGTGCACGTCCGCGTCGTCGAGGGCTCCAAGGAGCGGGTCCAGGTGTTCCAGGGTGTCGTCATCGGACGGTCGGGCTCGGGCATCCGCGAGACGTTCAAGGTCCGCAAGGTCAGCTACGGCGTCGGCGTCGAGCGCACGTTCCCGCTCCACACCCCGACGATCGCCAAGATCGAGGTCGTGAGCCGGGGCGATGTGCGCCGGGCCAAGCTGTACTACCTGCGTGACCGCATCGGTAAGGCTGCCAAGGTCCGCGAGAAGCGCGAAGCCTGAGCCCGACCGGACGGGAGGGCGGGGCCCGGAGCGGCCCGGCGCGCAGCGCCGAGAGCGGGATGCATGTTGCCCGACCGGACGGGAGGGCGGGGCCCGGCGCGCAGCGCCGAGAGCGGGATGCATGTTGCCCGGCCGCTGGCGGCTGCTACCGCCGGTAGGGTGCTGCTCCATGAGCGCCGAGGATCTCGAGCAATACGAGGCGGACATCGAGCTCCAGCTCTACAAGGAGTACAAGGACCTGACGCCGATGTTCTCATACGTCGTCGAGACCGATCGGCGTTCCTACCTGGCCAACCAGGTGCGCCAGACGGTCCGCAACGAGGGCGGGCGCACCTACATCGAG
>JBKPHE010000186.1:0-2656 GCA_046744485.1 Actinomycetota bacterium
GGCCCTCGAGCTGTTCAAGCCCTTCGTGATGAAGGCGCTCGTCGACCGCGAGCTGGCGCAGAACATCAAGTCGGCCAAGCGCATGGTCGAGCGCCGCCGTCCCCAGGTGTGGGACGTGCTCGAGGAGGTCATCAAGGAGCACCCGGTGCTCCTGAACCGTGCGCCCACGCTGCACCGCCTCGGCATCCAGGCGTTCGAGCCGGTGCTGGTGGAGGGCAAGGCCATCCAGATCCACCCCCTGGTGTGCACCGCGTTCAACGCCGACTTCGACGGCGACCAGATGGCGGTCCACCTGCCCCTGTCCTCGGAGGCCCAGGCCGAGAGCCGGGTGCTGATGCTGTCGGCCAACAACGTGTTGTCGCCGGCGCACGGCCGCCCGCTGGTCACGCCGACGCAGGACATGGTGATCGGCGCCTACTACCTCACCGAGGAGGTGGCGGGGGCCAAGGGCGAGGGCCAGGTGTTCGGCAACCGGGCCCAGATGGAGCGGGCCTACGACGCGGGTGAGGTCGAGCTGCACGCCAAGGTCAAGGTGCGGCTGTCGAAGCGCGAGATCCGCGAGGAGATCGAGGCGGGCCTGCGAGATCCCGTGGACCTCGAGTCCGTCAAGCCGCTCTACCGCGAGAGCACGGTCGGGCGCTTCATCTTCAACCGGGCGCTGCCGCTCGGCTTCGGCTTCTTCGACGAGCCGGTCAAGAAGAGGAACATGGGCGACATCGTCGACCACCTGGCTCGCGACTACCCCAAGTCGGTGGTGCAGAACAGCCTCGACCAGATGAAGGACCTGTGCTTCAACTACGCCGCCCGGTCGGGCCTCACGATCTCGGTGGAGGACGTCCGGACCCCGGCCGAGAAGAAGAGCATCCTCGAGCGCTACGAGAAGGAGGCCGAGAAGGTTGAGACCCAGTTCCGCCGCGGCATCATCACCGACGGCGAGCGGCGCCAGAAGGAAGTCGAGATCTGGACCAACGCCACGGACGAGGTCCGCGCCGCCATGGAGCAGGGCCTGCAGGCCGAGCAGTTCAACCCCATCGACATGATGGTGGGCTCGGGCGCCCGCGGGAACATGATGCAGGTCCGCCAGATCGCAGGCATGCGTGGCCTGGTGGCCAACCCCCGCGGCGACATGATCCCTCGGCCGATCAAGTCCAACTTCCGTGAGGGCTTGTCGATGCTCGAGTACTTCATCGCCACGCCCGGCGCCCGCAAGGGCCTGGTCGACACGGCATTGCGGACGGCGGACTCGGGCTACCTGACCCGTCGACTGGTCGACGTGGCGCAGGAGCTGATCGTCCGCGAGGCCGATTGCCAGCGCGAGGGCGAGCCCGTTCGCGGCCTGTGGGTCGAGGCCGTCGCGCCCGACCAGGCGGGGCGGCGATCCTACCTGGAGACCCGCCTCTTCGGTCGCACGCTGGCCGTCGACGTCGACTTGTCGCCCGAGAACCCGCACGAGGAGTTTGCGGGCAAGACGCTCGAGGCCGGCATCGAGGTCGGCGAGGACGAGATGGTCGCGCTGCGCGACGATCCCAAGCTCGATCGCGTGCGGGTGCGCTCCGTGCTCACCTGCCAGGCCGACTTCGGGGTCTGCGCCAAGTGCTACGGCCGATCGCTGGCGACGGGCCGCACGATCGAGCTCGGCGAGGCCGTGGGCGTCATCGCCGCCCAGTCGATCGGCGAGCCCGGCACGCAGCTCACGATGCGGACGTTCCACACCGGCGGCATCGCCGGGTCCGACATCGCCGGTGGTCTGCCCCGCGTGGTCGAGCTGTTCGAGGCCCGGTCGCCGAAGGGCAAGGCCACGCTGTCGCACATCTCGGGCGTGGTCCGCATCGCCGAGGACGAGGGCCGGGGCCGGGTCATCACCGTTGTCGCCGACGACGGTGGCGAGCACTCCTACACGGTGCCCACGCTGGCCCGCCTCGAGGTGAGCGACGGCCAGGAGATCTCGGCCGGCGATCCCATCGTCGAGGGCCCCCGTGACCCCAAGGAGCTGCTGGAGATCAAGGGTGTGCGCGAGACCCAGCAGTACCTGGTCACCGAGGTCCAGCGGGTGTACCGCGACCAGGGCGTGTCGATCCACGACAAGCACATCGAGCTGATCGTGCGGCAGATGACCCGCCGGGTCGTCGTGCAGGAGCCCGGCGACAGCCGGTTCCTTCCGGGCGAGGCAGTGGACGCCAAGGCCTACACCGACGAGAACAAGCGGCTGGTGCAGGAGTCCCAGGTGCCCGCCGAGGGCCGCCCGGTGATGATGGGCATCACCAAGGCGTCGCTGGCCACGGACTCGTGGCTGTCGGCGGCGTCCTTCCAGGAGACCACGCGGGTGCTGACCGAAGCGGCCATCGAGAGCCGCTCCGACGGGCTCAACGGTCTGAAGGAGAACATCATCATCGGCAAGCTCATCCCCGCCGGCACCGGCATGGAGGAGTACCGCGACATCGCCACCGAGGCTCCCGAGTACCAGCCCATGGAGTTCTGGTCGTCCGAGCGCGAGGACCAGGGCATCGCCGAGTGGCTCACCGGCACCTACGAGGCCAGCGTGGGCGAGGGCGGCCCGGCCGACTCCGACCTGGCCGCCGTCGTCGGCCTGCCGTCGGCGGGGGATCGGGCCGACGGCCCGGCCGGCGAGGAAGGCCCCGAAGCCGGCGCCGGCAGT
>JBKPHE010000053.1:0-42276 GCA_046744485.1 Actinomycetota bacterium
CAGCTCGCAGTCGCCGACGTGGATCGTCTGGGTGACCATGTCGGAGTACGAGTACTGGGGGATGGCGGCATCGATCAGCCCCGGATGGTTCTGGGCGTAGACGTACTGCTGGATGGCGCCGCCCGAGCCGCCCACGGCCACGGTGTAGTCGGGCACGCCGTGCGCCTCGACCGTGTGCTCCTTCAGCATCAGCGCGGTCTCGCCCCCGACCTGGAGGTTGTAGTGCGTGCTGGTGCGGGTGCCGCTCGACCACATCACGCCGTAGCCCTTGCCGAGGAGGTCGGTGGGCAGCATCGAGCCGGTGCTGGTGGTGCCCTGGAAGTGGCCGATGCCGACGCCTCCGTCGAAGCTGAAGACCAGGCGGCGGTTCCACAGCGAGTCGTCGGGAGCGGCGGGGTCGGCCTCGGCGGCGGGGGCCAGCATGGCGACGCTGTAGATGAAGCGGTTGATGGTGCCGCGCTCCCAGCGGACGATGAACGGCACTGTGTGGCCGTCGAGCGTCGTGACCGTGGCGATGTCGCCAGGCAGCGGTCCTGCGGGGTCGTCGAGCCAGCGGAACTGCCCGCCGGTGGTGCCGTACACGTAGCCGATGCGGGTGTCGGCGGCGCAGTCCTTGCTCCAGCCGACGATCTGCGCCTCGGCGGTGGGGTAGCCGCGGCCGTCCTGCGGGTACCCGCCCTGCGCGTCCTCGGCGGCGACGGGAATGCCGATCCGATCCTGGTTGTCGACCAGCGGCTGGTCCAGCAGCGCCCGCCCGTCGAAGCGCGCGCGGGCGGTCGTGCAGACGAAGGGCTGCTGCTGCGGGCCGGAGAAGATCGGACCGCCGATGGGATGGTTGGTCAGCCTGAGGCTGGACCGGGGCACGCCTGCCCCGCCCTTGCCAGCGCTGGCGGTCAGCGTGTTGTCGCCGTCCTCGAGCCCCTCGACGAGCCCGACCAGTGTGTGGTCGTCGTCGCCGGCGCTGAACGCGTCGGTCACATCGGCATCGCCGAGCCTGACCATCACGTCGGCGGGCGCCACCTTGGGCGGCACCGCGACCTGCACCAGGGCATCCCCACCGGACACCTGATCGGCGCGTCCCGACAGCACCGTGATCTCCAAGCGATTCGGGTTGTGGCGCCCGGGTGCCGTCGCCCGCCCGGTCGTCGCGCCGGCCGGCACCGCGGTGCCGGCCGCGACGGCGATGACCAAGGCCGCGAGCGCGGTTGCGCTTGCCTTGAATCCCCGCATCTGCTCTCCCCCTACTGACGGATGCGTCAGAAATCGACGGTATCAGTCCTTGCGTGGAGGGGCCTCGGTGGCGACCCGGCGAGCGCCGGCCGCCAAGGCCGCGCTGAGCCGGCGCATGCCGGCGAGCCAGCGGTCGCGGTCCGCGGCCCGGCGCTGCTCGAACGTGGCCACGGCGGGGTGGGGGAGGATCAGGAAGCGCTCCTCACGGATGCCGGCGACCACGCTGTCCGCCACGCGCTGGGGGGACAGGATGCCCGCCACGGCGGCGGCCTGGGTCTCGGGACGCGGCGTACCGGAACCCTCGGAACCCCCGGCAGCCTCCACCGTGGTGCCTACGCCGCCCCTCAGCATCGCGGTGTCGACTGCCATCGGGCACACGCACGACACCTTGATGCCCAGGTCGCCGTAGGTGATGGCAAGCCACTCGGCCAACGCCACCGCCGCATGCTTGGTGACGGAGTAGGGGGCGTCACCGGGCTGGCTCAGGAGCCCGGCTGCGGATGCCGTCGACAGCAGGTAGCCGCCGCCGCGTTCGAGCATGAGGGGGACCATTGTCCGGGCCGCGTACAGGTGGGCGAGAACGTTGACCGACCAGACCGACTCCCACACGGTGTCGGGGGCCTCGATGCCGCCGAAGCCGAGGATGCCCGCGTTGGAGGCGAACAGGTCGATGGGGCCGATCTCGGCCTCGGTGCGCTCCACAACCGCCTCGATGTCGGCCTCCACGGTGACGTCGGCCGTGAGGGCCGTTCCCCGGGTTCCGAGCGCCTCTGCGATGGCCAGCCCGCCGTCGGCGTCCTTGTCCACGACCACCACCGCCCTGGCGCCCTCGGCGGCGAAGCGCTGGCACAGCGCCTGACCGATGCCGCTCGCACCGCCGGTCACGACGCAGATCCGGTCACGCAGCTCCATGGGTCAACCCTTTCCGACGGCCGCCCGAATGGTGGCATCGGCCGCGGCCCGCCGGTCGCGCCCCCAGGGTAGGGGCATGAGGACCGGCACCTCGACGCCGGCGTCCACGTAGGACTGCATCGTGGCATGCACGAGGTCGACGTCGCCCATGACGTCGATCGCGTCGACCATGCGATCGCTCACGGCGCCCACCGCGCCCTCGCGGTCCCCGGCGGCGAACCGTTCCCGGATCTCGGCCACCTCGTCGGCGAACCCGGCCCGTTCGAAGTTGCGGGCGTAGCTGTCCACCACGGCATACGAGTACAGGTCGCGCCGCGCGAGCTCGATGCCCTCGTCGCGCTCGCACACGCCTGCATGCACGTAGGCGTAGATGGTGGCGTCGCCGCCTTGGCGCACCTGCTCGACCGACCAGGGAACGTGGGAGGCCGGCAGGTAGTTGAGCAGCACCCCGTCGGCCAGCTCACCCGCCAGGCGCAACATCGCCGGGTTCAGTGCGCCGACCACGATCTTGGGAACACGCGTCCCGCTCCCACGGCCGCTCGGGAGATCTCCGCCGCTCCCACCGCCGCTCGGGCGGGGCTCCCCCAATCGGACCCCGAGCCGGAAGCCCTTGACCTGATAGAAGTCGCCGGCGAAGTCGACCTTCTCGCCGGACAGGCAGGCGCGGAGCAGGGTGACGTACTCGCGCACCCGAGCCACCGGCCGGTCACCGTAGGGGACCCCGTGCCAACGCTGAGTGACCACGGGCGACGAGATGCCGATGCCGAGCAGGACATCCCGCTCCGGCGCCAGGGCCTGCAGTGTGGCGCCTGCCATGGCCACCACCATGGGGGTTCGCAGTTGGAGGGCCAGCACACCGGTCCCGAGATCGAGGCCCGGGGCGGCCGTGCGGACGGCGCCGAGCAGTGAGAACGCTTCGGGCCCGGTGGTTTCGGCGGTCCAGAAGCTCCGGTAACCGAGCTCGGCGGCCGTCCGGGCGGTCGACACCGCCAGGTCGGGCCCCAAGCTCATCAGCGATGCGAAGGTGACACCGACCTCGTCCATTCCCATGGCCGGCCCAACCTAGTAGCCGCCGCGCGCTGGCGGCGTGGGCACATACCATCGACTTCGTATGGATCTGACGGAGGCCGAGGGGCGCGTGCTCGCCTGCCTCATCGAGCGGGAGGCGGTCGCCCCCGAGGCGTACCCGGTCACCCTCAACGACCTGCGGCTTGCCTGCAACCAGACCAGCGGACGGGGTCCGGTGGTCGCCTACGACGACCGGACGGTGGAGGACACCCTGCTGGCGCTCAAGTCCAAGGGCCTGGCGCGGTTCGTTCTGGCGCGCGCCCCCGGGGAGCGAACCACCCGCTACCGCCACCGGGCCGACGAGCGCTGGCGCCTGGGGCGGGGCGATCTGGCGGTGCTGGCGACCCTGCTGCTGCACGGAGGCCAGACGGTGTCCGAGGTGCGGGAGCGGGCTCGGCGCCTGGCACCGTTCGTCGACCCGGCCGACGTCGACGCCGTGCTCGACATGCTGGCCGCCCGGACCCCCACGCCGTTCGCAGCCCGCCTGGAGGGCGACGGGGCGGGCGGCGAGACCAGGTGGGTCGAGGTCCTCACCGCGCCGTTCCCGCCCCTTCGCACCGGCGACTCCGCGGCCGCCAGCGCGCCGCTCGAGGCCGTGGCGCCCTCGTACGCCGATCTGTCCATCCGGGTCGCCGAGCTGGAGAAGCGCCTGGCGGACGCCCTCGAGGGACGGGGCCCGTCCACCCCCGGGGGCGCCGATCAGCCCCAGGCGCCCCACGGTCGTCCCGCCTACCGCTCGAGCGACTGGCGCGACGATCCGGCGCTGCCCCCGCCACCCCCGCCACCGGGGGTGACCGGCAACCACCTCGCCACCCTCCCCAAGCTCACCGTGGCCGAGGACACCGCGGGACTGGAGGAGCGCGTACGTGACATCGAGCGCCGCCTGACGCGCATCGAGGCCGAGCTGGCAGCCCTGCGCTAGTGGATCGTCGCCGGCGGGGCCCCGCGGACCCGCCCCGGTGTGACCGATTCGCCGCTCGCTGTCGTCGCCGACCGTCGAGTGACCGGTATGGTTGGCGGTAATGACCGAGACCCACACGCTCGACGAGGCGATCAGCGAGGCCTTGGCCGTCATAGACAAGGGCCTGGGAGATCTGCTCCACCGTGAGCTGGTGTCCTCGAACGAGGTGGCCGACCTGCTGCTCGACGTGCGAACGCTGCTCGCCAACCCGAGCTCGGGCAGCGACGACCGGGACGACTTCGACGTCCCGGTGCCGGGCTGACGGGTCGCTCCAACCCTCCCCGCCGCGTGATGGCGGCGGTCTTTCGACAGGCTGTCAGCGCTTCAGCGAGGTGTGCTTGAACTCGTTGAGCTCGGGGAACTCGGTCAAGAGCGTCACCACGCGTTCGATGGTCCGGGTGGCCAGCTCGGCGTCGCCTCGGGGGCGCTCCATGAGCCGCACGAAGACGGCGCCCTCGCCCTGGATGAAGGTCGGGACGCCCCACACCTCATGATCCTCGGCGGCGGCGGTGTGCTCGACCCGGACGCGCTCCAGAGGCTGCCCGCCGTCGATCTCCGCGAACACCTTGTCCGCGTCCACACCGGTGCCGGTGAGGACACGGCGCACCTCGTCGGGGTCCTCCAGGTGCTTGCCCTCGTCGTGCCGCAGTGCGAACAGCGCCTCGTGGGCATCGAGGAAGCGGTCGGGAAACTGGTCCCGCACCACCACGGCCGCCTGCATGGCGAGCAGCCCGGTGTCGTCCTGCGGTCGTGTCCATATGTCGGGCTCACCCTCGGCGACGTGGACCTGCGCCAAGGAGAACGGCACGAATCGGACGGTCCACGGGGCGCCGGCGCGGAGGGCCTCGATGATGTGCTCGTGCGCGTTGCGCGCAAACGGGCAGCGGTAGTCCCAAGTCACGGCGAAGTCGGTCATCGGGTGGGTCAACGGGTCGGCGCGCCAACTCATTCCGGACGCGCGGCAGGAAGGGGCCAGACGCGCCGCGCGACGCGGGCGAGCACCACGCCGAGGATCGCGCCCGCCACCACGTCCGACGGATGATGGATCTTCACGTACACCCGGCTGCCCGCTACCACCGCACCGATCGCGTAGTAGAGCGGCCACAAGGGGTCGCGCTGGCTCAGCACACCGGCCGCGGTCATGGCCGCCGAGGCGTGGCCCGACGGGAAGCTCGACGAGCGCGGGCGGCGCAGGCGCAGCGGCCGCGCCTGCTCCCAGGCGGGCCGGTGGCGCCGGAACAGGCTTTTCACTGGGCCGTTCACCAGCGCCGATTCCACGCCCAGGATGGCGGCGACCCGGACGGCGTGGACGAGGCGGCGATCGGGGGCCAGCGCCCGCCCGGTGTTGACCAGGTGCCACACCAGGCTGAAGTCACCTAGCTCCGAGGCGGCGTACATCAGCCGGTCGACATGTGGGTGCCCCCGGAACCGGTCGACGCGTTCGTCGACGGCGCCGTCGAAGCGGCCAATGGCCCGGGTGATGTCGTTGAGGGGGCCCGACATCGGGACGTTTGCCGCGTCAGGCGAGCTCGAGGGCCAGCTGCGGCTCCGCCTCGGCCTCGGTGCGCTCGGCCAGCGCCCGGGCGGCGGCGGGATCGCCGCCGAAGGCCGGGCAGTAGGCCCGGAACGAGCACCACTCGCACAGGCGGGAGGGTTGGGGCCGGAAGTCCTCGCGATGGCAGGCGCGCTCGACCGCCTGCCACACGGCTCCGAGCGTGCGCCGGGTGCCGCGGGTCGAGCGATCGCTCGGCTCGGTGATGATGGCCAGCGGATCGCGCAGGAAGAGCAGCTGCACCCGGGTCGGTCGCCGGCCCAGGAGCTCCTCGCACAGCAGCGAGTAGATGTGGACTCCGGAGAGGCGCTTGCGCTCGTACTGAGTCGATGGGGCAGAACCGGTCTTGTAGTCGGTGACCACGAGGCCGCCGTCGCCGTCGAGCTCGAGGCGGTCGATGATCCCGCGCAGGGGCAGGCCATCGACCTCGGCGGTGAGCATCAGCTCGAGGCCGATCGCCCGCACCGTGCGAGGATCCTCGAGGCGGAAGTAGTTGCGCACCAGCTGCGCAGCCTCTGCGTGGAACGCGACCTCGTCGTCGTCGCTCAGCTCGAGACCGACGTATTCGGGGTCGTCGCGCAGCTCGACGGTGGCGTCGGCCAGGCAGGCCAGCGCGGCGTCGACGGTCCGCTCGGCGGGAGGCAACAGGTGGAGCCGCTCGAGGGCGGCGTGGACCAGCGTGCCCCTCGTGGCCGCCGGTGACGGTGGTTCCGGCAGCCGATCGATCACCGAGAAGCGGAAGGCGAGGGCGCAGTCGGTGAACGACGACACCTTCGACGGGCTCAGCGATCGTGGCACCGGAAACGCCATGCCGCTGACAGTAGGCGCGGGGTGTGACACCAACGGCGGACCCTCAGGGCGCGGTGTGATCACCTCAGCCGAGGTCGAGGTCGGCCCGGATGGCGGCGGCGATGCCGGCCGGATCCTCCATCGGCCCGAAGTGCGTCAGTTGGGGAAACCGTTCGAGGTGTCCGTCGGGGAGCGCGTCGGCGATCAGCGGGGCCACCGGTGCGGGACCACCCCCGCCGACACTGGCCGCCACCGTGACCGGGATCGACACCGCGGCGAGGCGATCGAACGTGCGGGCGGAGGCGCCGTTCTCGAACACGAGGGCCTCCACCTCCGGCGTGCACTTGAGCTCGACGGCGTGGTCGCCGTCGGCGGTGTGGCATGGGCGCAGCCCGTGGTCCACGTAGGCCCGCAACGCCGCGGGATCGAGGGAGTCGAGCGGCGGTTTGGCGGCGAAGTTGGCGTAGGCCGCCTCGCGGTCGGGGAACCACGGACGGCGACGCCGGGCTGCGGCGGCCATCGGGTTGGAGGCGGAGACACCCTCCAATCTGGGGAACACGATTGGCTCGTACAGCCAGAGGCCCGCAAAGGTGCCGGGCCGGCGCATCTCGGCCCCCAACAGGGCGGCGCCGCCCATGGAGTGGCCGACCGCCTTCACGTGCGTGATCCGCAGGTGGTCGGTGACGGCGAGCACGTCGTCGACCATGCGGTCCCAGGCGAAGTCCATGGACGCAGGCACCGTGCTGTCGCCGTGGCCGCGGAAGTCGACCGCCCAGCTGTGGGCCACCTCGACCAGGTGGGCGGCCAACGGTGCCCAGATCATCCCGTGGAACCCGGTCGGGTGGCAGAACAGGAGCGGCGGACCGTCGCCGCCGAGGTCGATGAGCGCGAGCGTGACGCCGTCGGTCGAGGGCACCTGCTGGATGGGGGGCACGCCGCCATGCTGGCAGCGGCCCTGGCCCGTGGCCCAACCGGCGCCCCCACTGGTGGCGGTAGGGTCGGCGCGATGCCGGAGTTGGTCGACGTCGAGGCGGTCCTGGCCGCCAACCGGGGCTTCTACGAGGCGTTCGAGGCTCGGGATCTCGACGCCATGTCCGACGTGTGGGTACACGACGACGAGGTGGTGTGCACGCATCCGGGCTGGAAGACCCTGCACGGCTGGGGCGCCGTGGCCGGGTCTTGGTTCGCCCTGTTCGGCGGCCCGCAGCACCTGCAGTTCATCCTCACCGACGAGCGCGTGCACCTGGCGGGCGAGCTCGCGTGGGTGACCCTCGACGAGAACCTGATCGGAGAGGAGGTGGGCGGGACTGTGGCGGCGGTCAACGTGTTCCGCCGCATCGACGGCCGCTGGCGCATGGTGCTGCACCATGGTTCACCCGTGGCACCCACCTCTCCGGGATAACCTGCAGGGCGAGTGCAAGAAACCGCCGCACCTGCCATGCCCGCCGACGGGCGTGCCGCTCGGGCACTGCGCACGCGCGAGGCCATCGTCGATGCCTGCATCGCGCTGGTCGAGGAGGGCGACATGCGGCCGACCGCCCCCCGGATCGCCGAGCGCGCTGGCGTCTCGGTGCGCTCGGTGTTCCAGCACTTCGACGACCTCCCGTCGCTGCACATCGCCGTCACCGAGAGCATCGCCGAGCGCGTGGCGGCGCTGGTCGCCCCCATCGAGGTGACGCTCCCGCTCGACGACCGGATCGCCCGCTTCGTCGAACAGCGGGCCAACCTGCTCGAGGCGATGACGCCCTTCCGGGTGGCGGCGGGAGTCCACGGTCCGTTCGCGCCGGAGATCCGCAGGGCCATGCGCGCCGGGTCCGCCTTCCTGCGCGCCGAGGTGGAGCAGGTGTTCGCGCCGGAGTTGGCCCGGGTCCCGGCGTCCGTCCGTGGAGACGTGGCCGAGGCGCTGGCGACAACCTCGTCGTGGGCGACCTGGGAAACGCTGCGCACGGAGTGGGACGACGATCCCGAGCGCGCCCGCGCCGTGCTCACCCGCCTGGTCCGGGCCGTCCTGGCATCCGGCGGCGCGTAACCTGCCCGTGTCGACGGAGCTGGGTACTGCCCATCAGCCGCCCGAGTCTCGTGGCGCCAGGAGGTCGCGGCTGGCGCTGGCCGCGTTGATGGCGGGCGCCGGGGTCACCCACTTCGTCGCACCGGCGTCCTACGAGCGCATCGTCCCCCGCTGGGCGGGCGACGCCCGGCGTGTGGTGGTGGCGAGCGGGGCGGCCGAGATCGCGTGCGGGATGTTGCTGTTTGCCCGGCGCACCCGGAGGGTCGGGGGCTGGCTCACCGCCGCGCTGCTTGTCGCCGTGTTCCCCGCCAACGTCCAGATGGCGCTGGACGCCGGCACCGAGCACCAAGCCCTGCCCGACATGCCGGTGGGCCGTTTCCGGTCGATCGCGCTGGCCCGCCTGCCGCTCCAGCTTCCGCTTGTCGGTTGGGCCGTCCAGGTGGCCAGGAGCGGCTGAATCGTTGCGAAGGGGTGACCATCCACCGGGCGTCGTGATGGCGGCCTTGTCTGCGGTCATGACAGCCGCGTTGGTCTGCCGTCTCGTGGCCGCGTCGCCGCCAGCGGCATCGGGCCGTCGTCCGCTGCACAGGTCCGCCCTCGCGAAAAGTCCTGGCCAGGTACAGTGTGTTGGGCTATATACGAACATATGTTGGGGTATGGGGAAGCGGTCGCCGATGCGATGGAGCCGGACGCTCGTGGTGCGTTGATGTCCGCGATTGACGCCCTCCTGACCATCGATCCCGACACGCTCGATGACGCCGAAATGGCCGATGCGGTGGTGGGATTGCACCGGCAGCAGGCGCGGTTGGCGGCGGCGACAACCAAGCTGACCGCGGTTCTGGAAGCGCGGCGGATCCATGCGGATGATGGATCGCGTTCGTGCGGGGCCTGGCTGGCGCATCGTTGCCGGTTGCCGATCGGCCAGGCGCGAGCACAGGCGTGGCTGGGTCGCCGCCTGCGGATCATGCCGGCCACGGCGGATGCGTTCGCGGCGGGCGATATCAGTCAGCGTCATGCAGCGGTGCTGGCGTCGCTGACGGGGGGCCGAACGGCAGACTTCTTCGCCCGCGACGAGGCGGAACTGGTCGACGACGCGCGACGCCTCGCATGGCCCGATTTCTGCCGGGCTGTCGAGTACTGGCGGCAGTGCGCCGACCCCGACGGCGTCGAGAAGGACGCCACCCGTGACGAGGCGCTGCGGCGCGTCCACCTGTCACCCGGCCTCCGGGGCACGGGCCACTTGGATGGGTTGTTGACGGCGCTGGGCCGGGCCACGGTGGGATCGGCGTTGGGTCGCATCGAACAGGAGCTGTTCGACGCCGACTGGGCGGCCGCCCGCGCCGAGCACGGCGACGCCGCCACCGCCTGCCATCTGACCCGCACCGCTGCACAGCGGCGCCATGACGCCCTGGTGGAGATGGCCCGGCGAGCCGTGACGGCCCCGGCGGACGGGAAGTGGCCGCAGCCGCTAATCAGCGTGTTGGTGGGCTACGAGACCTTCAAGGGCCGGGTCTGCGAGCTGGCCGACCGCACGCTCGTCACTCCGGGCTCGGTGGCGTCGGTGCTGGATGAGGCACTGATCGAGCGGGTCGTGTTCGACGGGCCGTCGCGGGTCATCGACCTGGGACGGGCTCGCCGGTTCACCGGAGCGGTTCGCCGGGCCCTCGAGGTCCTCGATCGCGGCTGTACTCACGGTGGTTGTGACATGCCCCCAGAGCGCTGCGAGGGCGACCACATCCAGCCCTGGTCCCGCGGGGGCTTCACCAACCCCGACAACGGCCAACTCCGCTGCGCCCATCACAACCGCTGGCGCTGGGACCACGGCGACGGCGGCCCTCCACCTGCGGCACCCGAACGGCCACCACCCGACGCCGACCTCGAACGACGCAAGGCCTGGCTGGAGGCCTGGCGCCGCCGGCTCCGGGCCAGCATGGTCGCCGAGCCCGCCGCAGGCGCGCCCGACGGATGACGGCACGTGGACGTGGGCCGCGCGACGGCTGACCGTGGGCTCGGCGAACTACTCGGCGTCGTCCTCGGCGAGGATGGCGTAGAGCTTGCGGCGGGTCTCGGCGAGCACCTCGAGGGCGCGGGCGCGCTGCTCGTCGGACCCGGAGAACCCGACCTGGCCGACGGCGTTCATGACGCCGAACGACGCCTTGCGGAACTCCGAGACCGTGGACAGCATGTCGTCGTCGGCGTACTGAGCCCAGGGTGGAGTCTCGGTCGCCTTCGCCGCTTCCTGGCGGCCAGCGTCGGTGAGCGTGAACCGCTTGCGGCCCTCGCTCGTCTCGCTGGTGATCAGGCCCTCGTCCTCCAGCAACTGCAGGGTCGGATAAACCGAGCCAGGGCTGGGGCGCCAGATGCCACCGGTGCGGTCGTCGAGCTCCTGGATCATCTCGTAGCCGTGCATCGGGCGCTCGCTGAGCAGCGCCAGCAGCGCGGCCCTGACGTCGCCGCGGTTCCGGCGCCCGCGTCCCCGACCGCCCCGGCCGCCACGGCCGCGGGGGTCGAAGTCGAACGCGAAGTGCCCGGGGAAGGGGGCCATCCAGGGGCCGAAGTGGTGCCCGAACGTTCGATTTCTCATCGTCACTCCCATCGATCGGTTGTCGATGGGTTGACGATATATCGCTAACTCGGGAATCCCACTCCTCAGCTCAGGGATTTGAGCGCGATCCGCAGCTCGTCGTTCATGGTCGCCGGTACCTCGTAGCCCTGCTCGTCCCGGATCTCGTCGAAGCGGTCACGCACGGCCTCGGCCGTGAGCCTCGGGTCGAAGATGCCCCTGGTGACCCCCAGGAACACCCGTGCCACTCGGCCGCCGCCCAGCGTGTAGAGCTCGCCGGTCACCGGGCAGTCCTCGTGGGCCAGGAAGACCACCAGGGGCGTCACGAACTCCGGGAGCAGCTTGTCTGCGATCGGGCCGAGCAGGTCCTCGGTCATCCGGGTCTTGGCCACCGGGGCGATGGCGTTGACCTTGATGTTGTTCTTGGCTCCCTCGACGGCGAGCACGCGGGTGAGGCCGACGAGGCCCATCTTGGCGGCGCCGTAGTTGGACTGGCCGAAGTTGCCGAACACGCCCGCCCCGGAGCTGGTGTTGACGATGCGGCCGTAGTTCTGCGCCCGCATGTGCTCCCAGGCCGGCTGGGTCACGTTGAATGCGCCCCGCAGGTGGACGTCCAGCACCGGGTTGACGTTGTCGGGACCCATGTTCTTGAACGATGCGTCCCGCAGGATGCCGGCGTTGTTGATCACGATGTCGACGCGACCGAAGCGGTCAAGCGCCGTCTGCACGATGGCCTCGCCGCCGTCCGGCGTGGCCACCGAGTCGTAGCTGGCCACGGCGTCGCCGCCCGCCGCCGTGATCTCGTCGACCACGGCCTGCGCTGCGGTGGTGCCGCTGCCGGTGCCGTCGACCGAGCCGCCGAGGTCGTTGGCCACGATCAGGGCGCCACGCCGGGCCAGTTCGATCGCGTGGGAACGTCCCAAGCCCCCACCGGCGCCGGTGATGATCGCGACCTTGCCATCGAATCCGAGATCAGCCATGGCGGAGGAGCGTAGAGGGGTCTCCAGTGGCGCCCCGAATTGCTGCCCCCCGGCGAAGTGTGACTACGACCGCCGACGGGACCACGCGTCGAGCCACGAGCCGATCGACAGCACGAGGTACACCGCCGCCACCGTCAGCGCCACCCACGCGTTGTCACCCGCGATCGGTGCCAGCGCCAGGCATACGACCGACGCGAGGAGGAAGAACGCGGCGCGGCGGTCCATCGGACGCATGTCTCAGCCCACCAGGTCCACGAGCAGGAACGACAGGAACGCCACCGTGAACGCGCCCGGGATCGTGAGCACCCATGCCCACACGACCCGTCCGGCCACGCCCCAGCGCACCGCCGAGAGCCGGCGGGCGGCGCCGACGCCCACGATGCCGCCGGTGATGGTGTGGGTCGTCGACACGGGGATGCCACCGGCGGACGTGGCGAACAGCGTGACCGCCGCCGCCGACTCGGCCGCCACCCCGCCGACCGGCTGCAGCTTGGTGATGCGTGACCCCATGGTCTTGACGATGCGCCAGCCTCCCGTGAGCGTGCCGAGCCCGATGGCGGTGTGGGCGGCCAGCACCACCCACAGCGGCGTCGAGGCGCCGGGGCTGGCATGCCCGGTGGCAATGAGCAGGGCGAGGATGACGCCCATCGTCTTCTGGGCGTCGTTGGCGCCGTGGCCGAGGCTGAACGCGGCGGCGGAGGCGAGCTGGCCGTGGCGGAAGCCGCGGTGGAGGCGCTCGACGTCGCGGTTACGGCGGAACGTCCAGAAGATGACCAGCGTGAGGATGAGCCCGAGGGCGAGGCCGATGAGCGGCGACAGCACGATGAACACGCCGATGGTGCGCAGGCCGTTGGCCACCAGGACGTCGACGCCGGCCTTGGCGACGGCGGCGCCCGCCATCCCGCCGACCAGTGCGTGTGACGAGCTGGTGGGCAGGCCCAGGTAGAAGGTGATGAGGTCCCAGGCGATGGCGCCCACCAGTCCCGCGAACACCACACCGATCGAAAGCACGTCCTGCTCGACCACGTCGTTGGCGATCGTGGCGGCCACGTTGTCGCCGAACACCAGGAATGCGGCGAAGTTGAAGAACGCGGCCCACATCACTGCGATGCGCGGGGTCAGCACCCGGGTGGACACCACGGTGGCGATGGAGTTGGCGGCGTCGTGAAAGCCGTTGACGTAGTCGAAGGCAAGCGCGACCGCGACCACGAAGATGAGGGCGTACTCCATGTCGAGCCCGGTTCAGCGCCGGCGCGCCAGCCCGCGGTCGACCCGGCGTTTCATGCGTGCTTGAGCACGATCGACTCGACGACGTCGGAGATGTCCTCGAGCGTGTTCAGGGCAGCCTCCATCGACTCGATCACGTCCTTCCAGCGAATGACGTCGAGGGCGTCGAACTCGCCGCCGAACAGCCGGGCCAGGATGCGGCGGTGCACGGCGTCGCCCTCGCTCTCCAGGCGGTCGACGGCGTCGAGGTGGGGTTGCACTCCCTTCATCGACTCGAGGCGCGCGAGCAGCGCCCGGGTCTCGTCCGCACATTGGACGAGCAGGTCGGCCTGTTCCTTCAGCTCCGGCAGCGCCGACGTGATGCCCGTGATCTGCATCCGGTGCGACACCTCGAGCATGTCGTCGACCACGTCGTCGAGCTCCTCCGCCAGCGCGTGGATGTCCTCCCGGTCGAACGGCGTGACGAACGTGGTGTTGAGCCGCTGGACGATGGTGCGCACCAGCTCGTCGCCGCGCTGCTCGCAGGCGGCCACCTTCTCGTGCCTGGCGGGATCGGTCGGATCCGACAGCAGGTCTCGGAGGCCGCGCGCGCACTCGACCACGTTGGCCGCGGACTGGTTGAACAGCCCGAAGAAGGCGTCGTCGGACGGAACCAGGCGGAAGCGCATCACGTCCCGACGGCCAGGTAGCGGATGCGTTCGGCGATGTGCACGGCGTGGTCCCCGAGCCGCTCGTAGAACCGCCCGACCAGGGTGGTCTGCAGGGCGTCGGGCAGGGCGATGTCGGCCTTACCCAGCTCCTCGACCAACTGGTCGTGCAGGCTGTCGATGCTGTCGTCGGCGGTGTCGAGGCGCTCGGCGGCCTCGGCGTCGCGCTCTGCCCACGCATCGGCCGCGCCCTGCCACATCTCGACGCAGGTGGTGCCCAGCTGCTCCAGCAGTCCCCGTACGGTGGGCGTGAGGCGCAGGGCCAGCCCCGTGGCGGCGCGCTGGGCGATGTGCTCGGCGAGGTCACCACTACGTTCCAGCTCCGGGACGATCCGCAGCACCGACACCAGGTAGCGCATGTCGCGGGCCATTGGCGCCTGCGTGACCAGCTCGCGCTCGGCCACCTGCTCCAGCTCCGCCTCCAGGTGATCGACGAGCGCGTCGCGCCCCGCCAGCTGACGCGCCATCTCGGTGTCGCCGGCGAGCAGCGACTCGGAGGCCGCCGCCACGCCTTCGGTCACGAGCGCGAACAGGCGAATGACGCTGGCGTCTATCTCGTCGAGCTGCTGATGGAACCGCTTGCGCAGCTCGCGCGACGGCTCGAAGGGCTCGGCCACGGCCGAACCGTACCGCCCGTTCGCGCCGAGGTCACACTGGTCATCGGCCGGTCACCGACGCCTACCCGCCGGCTGAATTGTCGATCGCATACGCCCGCAGGCGCTTGTAGTCGACCTTGCCGTTGGGCGCCCGGCCGATGGTGTCGATGACGAACACCCGCTTGGGCGCCTTGTAGACGGCGAGCTTGGACCGGACGTGGTCGATGACCGCATCGGGCTCGACGTCGGCGCCGTCGACGACCTCGACCACCGCGGTGACCGCTTCGCCGAAGCGATCGTCGGGGATGCCGACGGCCACCGCATCCCGAATGCCGGGATACGTCTTGACCGCCTCCTCGACCTCCTCGGGGAAGACCTTCTCGCCCCCGGTGTTGATGACCACGGAGCCCCGGCCGAGCAGCGTCAGGCTGCCGTCGGCCTCCACCCGGGCGTAATCGCCCGGGCAGGAGTAGCGCCTGCCCTCGAACTCGATGAACGTGGCGGCTGTCTTCTCCGGGTCCTTGTAGTAGCCGACGGGTTGGTGCCCGCCCACCGCCACCCGGCCGATCTCGTCGGACCCCGGCTCCACCCGGCGGCCGTCGTCGGTGATCACGATCGTGTTCTCGCCCAGCATGAACTTCGCCGTGTCGCTGGCCGACGTGCCCGAGGAGATCGACTGGCCCATGCCGATGGCCTCGGACGACGAGAAGGCGTCGACCAGCAGCATGTTGGGGTGATGCCTGAGCAAGCCCTGCTTGACCGGCTCGCTGAACATCACCCCCGACGAAGCGACCAGGAACAGGCTGGCAAGGTCCCATCGCCCTGGGTTCTCGTCCAGCGCCCTGAGCATGGGCTTGCCGAAGGCGTCGCCGACGATGGCGATCTGGTTGACCCGCTCGCGCGCGATCGTGTCGAACATCTCCTCGATGTCGAAGCGGCGCGACGGGAGGGTCACCGTGCTCCCGCCCAGCGCCAGGCAGATGAGCTGCGTGTAGAGGCCCGTGCCGTGCATGAGGGGGCAGGCCGGGAGGCCCACCGGACCTACATCCTTGACCTGGGCACGCACGATCGCCGGGTCGGCCTCGGAGTCCTTGTAGACCGGGTTCACCTGCGACACCAGGTTGCGGAAGAGGTCGTCCTGCCGCCACATGACGCCCTTGGGCATCCCGGTCGTCCCCCCCGTGTAGAGCATGATGAGGTGCTCACCGTCGTGTCCCCACGGCCCCACCGCCCGCTCCGGGTGGGCCGCGGCGGCGTCCTCGTAGGCGATCGCCCAGTCGGGACGAGGACCGCTGCCGTCGTCGACCCACAGCCACGTGGTCACCCGGGGCACGCGCTCGCGGATGCGCTCGATCGTGTCGGCGAACGCGCCGTGGAACACGATGGCCACGCAGTCGGCGTTGTCCCACAGGTAGACGAGCTCGTCGTCCTGGTAGCGGTAGTTCGTGTTGATCGGGACCAGGCCGGCCTTGAACGCCGCGAACATCGACTCGATGTACTCGGGGCAGTTGTAGAGGTATTGCGCCACCTTGTCCTGCTCGGCCACGCCGGCGTCGAGCAGGGTCCGCGCGACGCCGTTGGCCCGGCGGTCGAACTCGCCCCAGGTGATGCGCCGGTCGCCCTGGATCTGGCACGGGGCGTCCGGGAGCTGCTGGGCGATGACCTCCCAGACATCGGCGAAGTTCCAGCCTGACATCGATGCGCTCCTCGGGGGGATCGGCGGCCCGTCGGAGGGTAGCGGTTGGTCCAGAGGTGGCCCACCCCACGTAGGGTCGTCATGTGGACTTCGAACTGCCGGCCGACGACGACCCGCGGCGGGTCGAGGTGCGGGCCTGGCTGGACGATCATCCGTCACCGTCGGGACGCGAGCTGGCCGCGGCCGGCCTCGTCGCGCCCCACTGGCCGAAGCCCTACGGGCTGGATGCCGATCCGGTCCACCAGCTGGTCATCGATGCTGAACTGCGGCGGGCGGGTGTCGCCCGACCCGCCAACCCGGTGGGCATCGGTTGGGCCGGTCCGACACTGCTCCACGCGGGCACCGAGGCGCAGCAGGAGCGCTACCTGCCAGCGCTGCTGTCGGGTGACGAGATCTGGTGCCAGCTCTTCAGTGAGCCCGGTGCCGGGTCGGACCTCGCGTCGCTCACCACCCGCGCCGTACGGGACGGCGACGAGTGGGTCGTCACCGGCCAGAAGATCTGGACGTCGCTCGCCCACGAGGCCCGCTTCGGGATCCTCATCGCGCGGACCGATCCCGACGCGCCCAAGCACCGCGGCATCTCGTACTTCGTCTGCCCCATGGACGCGCCGGGCGTGACGATTCGTCCCATCGTCGAGATGACGGGCGCCCACATGTTCAACGAGGTCTTCCTCGACGACGTGCGGCTGTCGGCGGACAGCCTGGTTGGGGAGGCGGGCCGGGGCTGGGAGCTGGCGAAGGTGACGCTGGCCAACGAGCGGGTGTCCCTGTCGACGGGCGGTGGGTTGTGGGGCCGGGGCCCAGCCGCCGAGGACCTCCTCGCCATCGTCCGGTCCCGTGGACCGGTTGCCGACCCCGTGTTGCGCGATCGGATCGTCCGCCTGCACATCGAAGGCGAGCTGCTGCGCCTGATCCGCCTGCGGACGGTGAGCGCCCAGATTCGGGGCGAGCCTCCCGGACCCGAGGCATCCGTTCGCAAGGTGTTGGCCGACGAGCATGGCCAGCGCCTGTTCGGCTTGGCCAAGGACGTGGCGGGGGCGGCCGGGATGCTCACCGACCACGGACCGCTCGGTGTCCCGGTCGACCTCTGGCACTACGGATTCCTGTTTGCTCCCGCCCTGACCGTCGGGGGCGGAACCGGCGAGGTTCAGCGCAACATCATCGGTGAACGGGCGCTGGGCCTTCCGCACGACTGAGCAGAGGTCAGGCGGCGGCCGGTTCGACGCCGGTGCTGGCGCGATCGGTAGACGCCGGCTGCGGCGCCGAGGCTCGTCCCAGGGCCCGCATCTGGCGCACGGTCCACGCGGTGGCCAGAGCGGTGGCCAGACCTCCCATGGCGAGGGCGACCCGGACGTCGGTCAGCTCCGCCACCGCGCCGATGATGGGGCTCCCGATCGGGGTCGATCCCAGGAACACCACGGTCAGCAGCGCCAGCACCCGGCCGCGCATCGGTGGCGCCGCCCGCAGCTGCACCACCGTTGGCGCCCGAGATCATCATCACGTTGCAGTAGCCCACCGCCAGCGTGGCCAGTACGGCCAACGGCAGCGTGGGCGCCGCCGCCAGGGCGAGGGTGGCGAGCGCCAGTCCGGAACCGGACCGCACCAGGAAGGCCAGATCCACCGAGGTACGCCGCGCCACCACGAGCGCGCCGATCACCGAGCCGAGGCTGAGCGTGGCGAACAGCATCGTGAACGTCGACGCCGTGCCGTGGAAGGTCCGCTCGGCCAGCAACGGCAGGGTCACCTGGTAGTTGAAGGCCATCGTGCCGACGACGGCCATGAGGACGATGGGCAGGCGCAGCTCCGGCGTCCGCCACAGGTAGCGGAGGCCCTCCCGGAGCTGCCCCTTGGCCTTGGCGACGCGGGGCGACGATCGGAACAGCGCCCGGTTCATGCGCAGCAGGGCCGCGATCACCGCCACATAGGTCACGGCGTTCACGACGAAGCACACGCCGGCGCCTGGTCCGGCGATGAGCAGGCCGGCCAGCGCTGGGCCCACGACCCGCGAGCCCGTCATCAGCGCACTGTTGAGCCCGACGGCGTTGGCGACGTCGGGCTCTGGTACCAGCTCGACCACCAGCGCCCGGCGGGACGGGTTGTCGAAGGCGTTGATGATCCCGAAGACGAGCGACAACCCGAACAGCGCACCCACGGTGATGTGGTCGGTCAGGGTGAGCACCGACAGCGTGGTCGCCAGGGCCAGGAACGCCGACTGGGTGCAGATCATCAGCCGGTGGCGGTCGACGCGGTCGGCGATCACACCCGACCAGGCGCCGAGCACCAGGATGGGCAGGAACTCCGCCGCGGTCACGAGACCGAGCGCGACGCCGCTGCCGGTGAGATCGAATACCAGCCAGGTGATCGCCACCGACTGCATCCATGTGCCGGCCTGGCTGATGAGCTGGCCCCCGAAGAAGAGGCGGAAGTTGCGGCTGGCAAGCGAGCGGAAGGTGGCGTGACCTGCGAGCCGTAGACGCTCGCTCACTCGCGCACCCCCACCCCGGCCAGTTCCTCGAGCGCGTCGATGGCGTCGTGCAGGCGCCGCACGGCGTCGGGCCCGAGCTCCTCGAGCCGGACGGCGAGGAACGCATTGCGCCGGGCCCGGCTGTGTTCGAGGCGCCGACGTCCCTCACGTGTGGTCGACACCCGGATGATGCGCCGGTCCGACGCGTCGACGGTCCGGTCGATCAGGCCCTCCTCCTCGAGCCTGGCGACCACCTTGGTGATCGTGGGCGGCGTCACCTGCTCGGCGGCGGCCAGGTCGCCCAGCGTGATCGGGCCCTGGAGCTCGATCGTGCCCAGCGCCGACTGCTGTGACGGCGAAAGGCCCGTGTCGGCCTCCTGCCGCAGCCGACGGTGGAGCCGCGCCGACGCCAGCCTCAGGCGCCCGGCGAGCTCGGTGATCTCGAAGTCTGTCGTCATTGCGCCTGCCATCAGTTCACTAAACTAATTAGTTAGGCGAACTATTCCAACCGCGTTGGCGAATTCGGGCAATCCCCGGCCGATTTGGCAGGATCATGGGCGTATGGCGAAGGCCGCGTTCGACGGGTTCCGGCGCAATGAGTGGGTGAAGAACCTCGACGACCTGCCGGGCGTACCGGCCGGCACCAGGGGACGCGTCTATCTGGTCGAGGGTTTCACATGGACCCGGTACCGGGTGCTGTTCGACAACGGCGTCGACATCGGCTCGCTCGACGCTGCGGTGCTCGCCCGCCCCCGCGACTTCGCCTCCGCGCTGGAGCGGCGCGAACGGGCAGCGATTGCGGCCGAGGCGGCCGCGGACGAGGCCGAGGCGGCCGCCGAGGAGGGCGCTGCCGCCGCCGGCGACGGCAAGACCGTGAACGGTGTCTCGGTGCCGGCACACCTGCTCGACCGCTCGCGTCGGGCACGCGAGCGCCTGGCCGCCGCCTAGGGGGACGCGGGATGAAGCTCAGCATGCCGCTCAGCTACGCAGGCGGGTTCAAGGAGTCGGCCGGCCACGCCGCGGAGCTCGAGGCGGCAGGGCTCGACATGGTGTGGGTGGCAGAGGCCTACGGCTTCGATGGGGTGAGCCTCATGGGCTACCTGGCTGCCGTGACAGAGCGGCTCGAGATCGGCGCCGCCATCCTGCCCGTCTACACCCGCACGCCGACCCTGCTGGCCATGACCGCCGCCGGTATCGACGCCCTGTCCGACGGTCGCTGCGTGCTGGGCCTCGGCGCCTCCGGTCCGCAGGTGATCGAGGGCTGGCACGGCGTCCCCTACACCGAGCCGGTGGGCCGTACCCGGGAGATCATCGAGATCTGCCGGAAGGTCTGGACCAGGGAACGCGTCACCCACGAGGGCCGCTCGTACACGCTCCCGCTCCCGCCCGACCGGGGCACCGGTCTGGGCAAGCCGCTCAAGCTCATCACGACGCCGGTGCGGGACCGCGTGCCCATCTACGTGGCGTCGCTCGGTCCCCGCAACGTGCGGATGACGGCCGAGATCGCCGACGGCTGGTTGCCGATCTTCTACCTGCCGGAGAAGGTCGACGAGGTGTGGGGACCCGACCTGGCCGCGGGTGCGGCGAGGCGGCCACCCGAGCTGGGGCCACTCGAGATCGTGGCCGGAGGCCTGCTGGCCGTGGGCGACGACGCCGCGAGCATGCGCGACCTCGCCCGGCCCATGCTGGCGCTCTATGTCGGCGGGATGGGAGCCCGGGGCCGCAACTTCTACAACGACCTGGTCCGGCGGTTCGGCTACGAAGCCGAGGCCGAGAAGATCCAGGATCTCTACCTCGACGGCCAGAAGGACGAGGCCGCCGCGGCCGTCCCGCCCGGCCTGCTGGAGGCCGCCACCATCTGCGGCCCCGAGGGCTACGTCCGCGACCGGATCGCCGCGTACAAGGACACCGGCGTCACGGTGCTCAACGTGACCCCGATCGGGGCCGACGTCCCGGCCCTTGTCGGTCGGCTCAAGGAGTGGATTGGCGACTGACCTCGAGTCCGGCTTCGACACCTTCGACCCCCGCACGGGCGAGGTGCTGGCCCACCTGCCCGAGCACGGACCGGCGGAGGTGGCCGCCGCCGTCGCCCGGGCCCGCGATGCCTTCGGCACGTGGGGCGGCCTGGGCTTCGAGCAGCGCATCGACCACGTGCTGGCAGTGCGGGACCTGCTGATCGACCGGATCGACCAGGTCGTCGACGTGATCTGCAGCGAGACCGGCAAGCTCGAGCCCGAGGCGCTCAGTGCCGAGGTGCTGGCCACGTGCGAGCTGATCGAGCACTACCGCAGGCACGGGGCCAAGGCGCTCCGCTCGGAGAAGGTGCCGGTGGGATCGCTGCTGCCGCACAAGCGGGCCTGGCGCAGCTACGAGCCGATGGGCGTCGTGGGCGTGATCTCGCCGTGGAACTATCCGCTCACGCTGGCCATGACACCGGTGGTGTCGGCGCTGTTGGCCGGCGACACCGTGGTGCTCAAGCCCTCCGAGGTCACCCCTCTGGTGGGTCTGGAGATCGGGAAGCTGTTCGCCGAGACCGGCCCCCACCCGGACATCCTCCAAGTCGTGACCGGGGGCGGCAGCACCGGCGACGCCCTGGTCCGCGCCGGCGTGCAGAAGGTCGCGTTCACGGGCTCGGTGCGCACCGGCAAGCTGGTGATGGCGGCGGCGGCCGAGACCCTCACGCCGGTGCTGCTCGAGCTCGGCGGCAAGGATCCGATGATCGTGTGCGACGACGCCGACATCGAGCGGGCGGCCTCGGGGGCGGTGTGGGGCGCGTTCATGAACGCCGGTCAGACCTGCATGTCCGTCGAGCGGGTGTACGTCGAGGACGCCGTCTACGACCGCTTCGTCGACCTCGTGGTGGACCGGACCAAGGCGGTCCGACAGGGCCGCGGTCCCCGGCACGACATCGGGTCGATGAGCTTCGGCCCCCAGGTCGACACGGTCGAGCGGCACGTTGCCGACGCCGAGGCCAAGGGCGCCAAGGTCCTGACCGGCGGTCGCCGCGTCCCGGGCCGGGCCGGGCTGTGGTACGAGCCGACGGTCCTAGTGGACGTCGACCATTCGATGGACGTCATGCGCGACGAGACCTTCGGGCCCGTCCTGCCGATCATGCGAGTGGGCGACGACGAGGAGGCCGTGCGCCTGGCCAACGACTCCCGCTACGGCCTCAACAGCTCGGTGTGGTCGGCCGACGATCAGCGGGCCGAGCAGATCGCACGGGCGATCGAGGCCGGCAACGTCTGCATCAACGACTGCATGGTGAGCTACGCCGTGGCCGGCCTGCCGTTCGGCGGGGTGAAGGAGTCGGGCATCGGCCGCATCCACGGCGTCGAGGGGCTGCGGGCGTTCTGCAACACCAAGTCGGTGCTGGCCAGCCGGTTGGACCTGCGCCGCGAGCTCCAGTGGTTCCCGATCCCGGGCTGGGTCACCGGCGCGCTGCGGCGGATCGTGCGCCTGCGCTACCGCCGCGGCCTGCGCGCCAAGCTGCGGCGCTAGCGCAGGCACCTAGGGGCGGACCTTCGTGAGGACCGCCTCGGCCTCGTCGACGATCCGGTGGACCAGGTCGCCAGCGGGCACGAGGGCGTCGATCGACCCGACGCCCTGGCCGGCAGGGAAGAACTCGCGGTCGGGATCCACGTCGGGGGTGGTCTCGTCGCCGCCGAGGTGGTTGGCGCCGTCCTGGATCGACTGCAGCACCTGGGCCGGGAACGGTTGGACCTCCCGCCCGCCGTCCTCGTACTCCTGCGTGTAGCTGTTGGCGATCACCCGGCACGTCTTGCCCGTGTAGGCCTTGGTGACCAGCGTGTCGTCCTCGTGGCTTCGCAGCAGCGTCTCCTTGTAGCCGCCCACGCTGCGCGCCTCGGGCGTGGCGATGAAGCGGGTGCCGATCCATACGCCGTCGGCCCCGAGCGCCAGGGCCGCCGCCAGGCCCCGTCCGTCCACGATGCCGCCGGCCGCCACCACCGGAGCCCGGTCGCCGACGGCGTCGACGACCTGGGGGACCAGAGCCATGGTCGCAACCCGGCCGGTGTGGCCACCGGCCTCGGTGCCCTGCGCCACCACGATGTCGCAGCCGGCCTCGACCGCCGCCACCGCGTGGCGGACCTTGCCGCACATGTTGACCACGAGCAGGCCGTGGCTGTGGCACTGATCGATGACGTCGCGCGGCACGCCCAGGCCGGCCACGAATGCGCTCGCCCCGCCGCGGATGACGTCGTCGACCTTGGCCTCGAGGCCCCGTGGCAGGGCGGTGAGCAGGTCGACCCCGAAGGGCCTGGACGTGGCCTCGCGGACCGCGGCCATCTCGCCCCGCATCTCCTCGTCGCCCATCGTGGACGCGCCCATGCAGCCGAACCCGCCGGCCTCGGACACGGCGGCCACCAGGCGGTGATAGGACACCCCACCCATGCCGGCGAGCATCACCGGATGCTCGATCTGCAGGGCGTCGGTGAGGCGGGTACGGAGCATGCCAGGATGCTGGCCAAACCTTGACCGCTGGGTCAAGTGCGGCCGGACCCGGCGTCCGGCCTGACGCGCATCCGGCGCACCCAGGGGGTGGCGGGTGCGCCGGATGGTGGTGGCTACAACCGCCGCTGGGTAGCCACCGTGCAAGCTCGGACGGGTGCTGGTGGAGGGGGAGCACCGACACGAGCGCTGCAGCGGCACCCTAGGAGGAAAGGGTGGCGTCGCGGTGAGTCCGAGATGAACGTTCGGTGTCGGGGTTCGGAAGATCAGGTGGCTGGGTCTGGCCCCGGTGGCCTCGAGAAGACTCCGGCGATGACGCCGGCCAGACCGCTGAGCACGGCCGCCGCGACGGGCGTGACGATGGCGCCGACGGGGATGCGCGTGGGATCCGACCCGGTCTCGAAGACCGGCAAAGTGATGCTCAGGATCACTGCAACGAGCCAGACCACAAGCGTGGCCGCCCCCAGACCGATCCAGATGGGCCGTCGCGATGCGCTACCGCGCAGCTTGCCCATGGACCACAGGAACGCGCCTGTGGAGACCAAACCCCACAACCAAGAGGTCAAGGCCGCCACCGGAAGGTGCTCTTGCTCGCTGCCCGAAACCATGTCGGGGGCAAGGACGCTGATCAGCACGACGGCTATCCAGATCCCCGCGATGCCCGACACCGTCCACGCCATCCACGAGCCATCGGCCAGGTCCGAGCGTCGATCCCAACTTGATGCGGGCACGTCCGTCACCCGCTCGGCCAGGCGCGCCGGCTCGGGATCCGGCGGGGGCGCTTCGTATCCAGCGCGCGCGTGATCGGTATCAGACATCGTCAGGTCGTGGACGGCTTTTGCTCGATCAGCACGAGCCAGTTGCCCGAGTTGTCCCGCAGGATCGCCTCGACGCCGTAGGGCCTGTCGGCGGGTTCCTGGATGAAGGTCACGCCCTTGGCGGCGAGCTCCTCGTGGGTCTTGCGGCAGTCGTCGGCGGCGAGGCCGACGGCGCCCAGCGAACCCTTGTCGAGCATCCTCCGGAAGGTCGCGGCGTCCTCCTCGTCGAGGGGCGGCCCCGGCTTCATGAGCGTCAGCTCCAGCTCGGGATGATCGGGGTGGCAGACGGTGAGCCACCGGTAGCCGTCGCCCATCGTGACGTCGGTGGCCTCCCGGAAGCCGAGCTTGTCGACGTAGAAGGCCTTGGCCTCGTCCTGGTCGGTCACCCACACGGTCGCAAGTGAGACGTTCGTGATCATGGGGCGAACCTAGGGGTCGTCCGGTGCTGACGCTTCTCCCAGATTGCGGTCCTGCGCCGGTCGCCCGGCCGGCCAGCCGTCGATGCCGCGCATGAAGAGGAAGCAGCCCGGTATGTGCGGCCCGCCCTGCGCCGCCCAGCGGTCGCGGTACTGGGTCGGCGACTCACCCACCAGCTCCCGAAAGCGCGACGAGAACGATCCGAGGCTGGTGAAGCCCACCATCATGCAGACCTCGGTGACGTTGAGGTTGGCCGACCGCAGCAGGTCCTGGGCCCGCTCGATCCGTCTGCGGGTGAGGTAGCGCATCGGGCTCTCGCCGTAGGTCTCGGTGAAGCACCGGGCGAAGTGGTACTTCGAGACGTGCGCCGCGTCGGCGAGGGCGTCGAGGTCGAGCGGCGAGCCGTACTGGCGGTCGGCGAGATCCCGGGCGTTGCGTAGGTGCGGCAGGAGGGAGGCGGGAGCCACGACGACGGGTCAGAGGTGCGCGCCCGGTCCGCTGAACATGCCTCGATGCCAGCGGCGCGGCGTGACCAGCACCGCGCGGGGATAGTCCTCGAACAGCCAGCGGGCGAAGTTGCGCCGCGTCCAGTCGGTGGCGCCCGCCAGCCGCAGTCCCGCGCGCACGCCCCGGCGGTGACGGACCGCCCGGATGAGCAGCAGCGACATGCGGTGGTCTGCCACCAGCGCCCGTCGCACGGCCCGGCGATAACGCGCCGTGACCACTCCCGGCGGCTCGCCCGCGGTGTCGTCGGTGCCGGCAATGGCCTCGGCGGCGAGAACGCCACTCAGCAGCGCCTGGCCGATGCCCTCACCGGTGAGCCGGTCGCTGGCCGCGGCGGCGTCACCCACGAACAGCGTGCGGCGGCCGGTGAGCACCGCCTCGTCGATACGGGCCGGGATGGGCCAGGCCCGGTGCGGCGCCTCCGGCTCGGCGCCCTCGCCCAGCACCCGACGGACATGGGGCCGATCGAGCAGGTCACGCCAGATGCCGGCCATGTCCCGGACGCGCTCGACCCGCTCGCCCCTGACGATGCCGAAGCCGACGTTGGCCCGGCCTCCGGGCAGGGGGAACGACCAGGCGTAGCCGGGCAGGAGATCGGGCTCGAACCACACGAACAGCTCGCGTGCGGCTCGGGGACCGACTCCCACGAAGTACTGGCGAAAAGCGTGCCATTCACCCCGGTACCCGGGCGCGGCCAGACCCAGGTACTTACGGGTGGGCGACCACATGCCGTCGGCGGCCACGGCGTAGGCCGCGGTCAGCTCGCCAACGCCGTCGACGCGGATCGCAACGTGCTCGTCGTGCTCTCGCGCCCCCACACAGGGGTGTCCGTCGAGGACCTTGACCCCGGCGGCGCGGGCCTGGTCGAGCAGCGCGGCGTCGAGGTCGGCCCGGCGGGCCACCGCCGCGTACGTGCCCCGGCCCCGGGGCAGCGGAAACGTCACCTCGGGCCCCGCCGGACCCCGTACGACCACGTCGTCCACGCGTTGCCACGACGCGACGCGACCGGGGTCGAGTCCCAGGTCCTCCAGGAGGCGCAGCGCACCGGTCGTGATCCCGTCGCCGCAGGCCTTGTCGCGGGGGAATCGTGCCCGGTCGACCAGCGTCACGTCCCGCCCGGCGCGGGCCAAGCCGATCGCCGCCGCCGACCCGGCCGGGCCCCCTCCGATCACGACGACGTCGGCAGCGAGCACTCGCTCAACGCTACGTGCTCAGCAGGGCAGATCCGGTCCCGGGCGGTACGTCGCGCTGAAGGTGTCGGTGACAGGCCCCTTGTCGGGGTAGGTGATCCGGCGGGTGGTGGTGACGACGTCGCAGTTGCCCGACGCCGACTCGGTGATGCCCACCTGTTCGCCCTGCGCATAAGGGCTCGACCACATGGTCACGGTGACGCTCGTGTCCGTGTACGAGGTGTCGACGAGGATGCCGTAGGGCGTGTCGTTGACGAAGGACAGGTTGGGCGCCGGGTACCCCATGGTGGCCTCACGGCCGCGCGGGTACCGGGGGAAGTACTCGGAGTGCGCCTGGTAGGTGGTGATGTCGAGGCCGCAGAAATAGGCGGCGTTGAAGGTGGTGGTGGCGAATTGGGACACGCCACCCCCCACCTCGTCGACGTGCTTGCCGTCCCGGATGGCGCCCGCGACCACGAACCCCTTGTCAAGGGTGCGCGGCCCGACGATGTCGTTCATCGAGAACGTGTCCCCCGGCAGCAGCAGAGTGCCGTCGACGATGTCGGCGATGCGGTGGATGTTGGTGACGCGCGGCTCGCCGGCGTTGTAGTAGGTGGTGAACCCGGGACCGGCCGTGGTTGCCGCCCCGTTCCGCCAGGCGTTGTTGCCGCAGACCGGCTGTTTCACACCCAGACCCTGGGCGGCCTCGGTGGTGAGGGCGGGCTCGGTCACCGTCGCCTCGAGCTCGGCGCCAGGCTGACCGTCGCTCAGCGCCTTCCAGACCCGTTCGGCACTGTCGGCGCCGCAGCAGGAAACGCCCTGCTGGGACGGGACGACCCTGGGACCGCTCGCGCCGAGGACGATCCGGGCGTTCGTCGGTTGGGCGATGATGTCGGCGAAGACACCTGGTAGCGCCTTGTCGACCGCCGCCTTGTTGATGGCCAACCCCAGCTTGCCGCCCTTGGCGGTCGGCCCGATCCACGCGCGCAGCTGCCCGGCCGGCACGGTCTTGGTCGTGTCGGCCGCCGTGAGCTGGAGGCCATTGGCGGTCATCTGGTTGGCCCGGTTGGCCAGCTCCCGCGCTTGCTCGTCGGTGAAGTTGGGCGGGACCGGGGCCGAGCCGATCTCGACCTCGACCGGACCGGTCCGTGACTCCGCGGCCGCCTCGGGCAGCTCGTCGATCAGCGTTTCGGTGTCGAGCCCCTGGCCCGGGACGCCGGGCATTGCGGCCCAACCCTGCTGGCCCAACGTGATGGTGGGGTCGCGTGGGAGGGTGAGGTTGGCGCCCTGTAGCTCCACCATCTTCGCGGTCGCGGTCGGCCCGCTGACGGTGTACCGGACCTCGACGTCGCGGGGCGTGAAGAACGACCGGAGCCACGAGAACGGCTGCATGAACAGGTGATCGCCACGGCCGACGTCGAGCGCGGCCTCGGACGTCGCCTGTTCGTCGAGGGCCAGCCCGATCTCTCCGGCGGTCGTCTCGTAGATCTTGTCGTCGCTGGTGATCCGGACCGGTCGGGCCGCCACCTCCTCGGCGATGCTGCTCATCACCTCGGGGAGCGATGCCTCGCCCAGGCCGCCTACAGGTCGCCCGGCCACCTCGACGTTGCGTCGCACCTGGCCGGATAGAGCGGCCGTGTCGATCGCCCAGGCGCCGAGCAGGAGCACCAGGGCGAACACCGGCAGGGCCGCGAGCGCCAGCGCCCAGCGCGGCGGCCCGCCGTCGCGACCGTCGGTGGATGGCGACGGGCGGAAGTGGCGGCCGGCAGGTGCCTCCTCGTCGACGCCGGCGCGGCCATTGCCGCCTGCCGCGTGCCGCGGCTCGGCGGGCACCGGGCCGGCGATGCGGGGGGTCTGGCCAGTCGTCCGGCCCTCGGCCGCGGCGGCGCCGCCCAGGACCAGGGTCCGGTTGCCATTGCCGCGGGGGCGCGCGACGGCGTCCCCGTTGCCGGCCTCGTCGTCGGTTCCCTTGTCGGCTCGGTCGGGCGGCAGGTCGAAAATCGGCGGCGCCTCGGCGGTCGAGTCGCTCGGGGTCGAGTCTTCGGCCGTCGAGTCGCTCGGGGTGGAGTTGTCGGCAGTCGGTGGGCTCGGGGTCGGGTCGTCGGCCGTTGGCTTGCCGTTCGAGGGCTCGCCGCTGGACGGCTCACCGCTGGTCGGCTCGCCGTCGGAGGGCTCGCTGCTGGACGGCTCACCGCTGGTCGGCTCGCCGTCCGAGGGCTCGCTGTTGGGGGGCTCGCCGTCCGAGGGCTCGCTGTTGGGGGGCTCGCCGCTGGTCGGCTCCGCGGTCGGCGGCGCGTCCGGGGGCGCGTCGGCGCGCCCCGGTTCATGGAACTCTTCATTGGGCGCCCCAGCGCCCGCCCGGCCAGGCGCGGGCGTGGCTTCATTCCCGTCCACAGGACACCACCCTGCCACGTCGGGCCGCGTGGTTCTAACGTCCCTTGACCACACCCCGCGCGAAACGGGATCTGTTACAGGATCGTCATGGGGGAGTGGTGCGCGGGTCGGTGTCGTCGTCGAACTCGCGCGGATGGTCGCATGCAACGTGATCCTCGAGCTCGTTGCGCGACCCGAACCGCAGCTCGCAGTAGGGGCATTGATGCACGTTGGTCACGCCATCCAGTCTCGCGCTGCTACGTTCCCAGCGGTCGAGGATCAGGCGGTACCGCCGAAAGGGGACGTGGTCGATGGGCATCTGTGACGATCGAGTCGCGATCGTGACCGGGGCGGGCCGGGGCATCGGGCGCGAGCATGCGCTGCAGCTCGCCGCGCAGGGGGCCAGGGTGGTCGTCAACGACCTCGGTGGCTCCATGGACGGCACCGGCAGCGACGCCGGCCCCGCCCACGAGGTGGTCGAGGAGATCACTACTCAGGGTGGTCAAGCGGTCGCCAATACCGACGACGTCAGCGACTTCGCCGGAGCCGAGAAGCTCATCGGCACGGCCGTCGAGGCGTTCGGGCGCCTCGACGTCCTGATCAACAATGCCGGCATCCTGCGCGACCGCATGCTCGTCAACATGAGCGAGGCCGAGTGGGACGCCGTCATCAGGGTTCACCTCAAGGGCACGTTCGGCCCGTCGCACTTCGCCGCCAACCACTGGCGCGAGCGTTCCAAGGCCGGCGACGCGCTCGACGCTCGCATCGTCAACACATCGTCACCGTCAGGCATCTACGGCAACGTCGGTCAGACCAACTACGGCGCGGCCAAGGCCGGGATCGCGGCGTTCACGATCATCGCTGCCAAGGAGCTGGCCCGCTATGGCGTCACCGTCAACGCCGTTGCCCCGGCGGCCCTGACGCGGATGACCGCTGATTTGGGCATGGGCCAGCTGCCCGACGAGGGCAAAGAGGAGATGGCCCCCCATCACATCGCGCCGATCGTGTGCTGGCTCGCCAGCCCGCTCTCCGCGGGCGTCACCGGCCGGGTGTTCGACGTGAGCGGCCGGATGATCTCGGTGTCCGAGGGCTGGCATCGGGGGCCGTCGATCGAGAAGCCCGACGCCGACCCCGAGGTCCTCGGCCACGCCATCACGGACCTGGTCGCCCGGGCCCGGCCCAATGCCGACATGTTCGGCTACGACGAGACCTGAGGGAGGCGCGCATGCCCATCAACCCCGACGCCGTCGGCACCAGGTCCGAGCCCGCTCGCCGCGCCTGGACCTCGAAGGACTGCCTGCTCTACGCAGTCGGGGTGGGTGCCGGCGCCGACGACCCATCCCAGGAGCTGGCCTTCACCACCGAGAACAGCCAGGACGTCGACCAGCGGGCGCTTCCCACCATGGCGGTTGTCCTCGGCGTCGCTGGCGGGGCCTACCGCGCCCTCGGCGACTTCAACCCGGCCATGCTGGTCCACGGCGAGCAATCGATCTCACTGGCGCGCGAGCTCCCGGTCGAGGGCGAGCTCGAGTCGATCTCCGAGATCGTGGGCATCTACGACAAGGGTTCGGGCGCCCTGGTGGTCGTCGAATCGACGTCGACCCTGGTGGGCGACGGCGAACCGCTCTTCACCAGCCGCTCGGGCCTGTTCATCCGGGGCGAGGGCGGCTGGGGCGGCGACCGCGGCCCGTCGTCGAACTTCGCCGTTCCCGACCGGGCGCCCGACCACGAGGTCACGTACCCGACGCGCATCGACCAGGCGCTGACGTACAGGCTGTCGGGCGACCGCAACCCCCTCCACTCCGACCCCAAGTTCGCGGCCATGGCCGGCTTTCCGCGGCCGATCCTCCACGGGCTGTGCACCTACGGCTTCACCGGCCGGGCGTTGCTCCACACCCTGTGCGGGAGCGACCCTGCGCGCTTCCGGTCCATGCGCGGCCGCTTCTCCAGCCCCGTGTTCCCGGGCGAGGCCCTGACCGTCAGGATGTGGCGCGAGGGCGAGGACGAGGCGTGGTTCCAGACCCTGGGACCCGACGGGCGGGTGGTCCTGGACGCCGGTTCCGTCGGGTTCGACGCTGCCTAGAAGAGGCGGAGGGAGGCGGGCTCGATGCCCCTCAGCACGTCGTAGTCGACCTCGACGCAGGCGATGTCTCGCTGGGCCGCCAGCACCCGGGCCTGCGGCTTGATCAGCTGGGCGACGAACACGCCGCGCACCGGGCGCAGCAGGGGGTCGCGCTCGAGGAACTCGACGTAGCGGGCCAGCTGCTCGACCCCGTCGATCTCGCCGCGGCGCTTGATCTCGACGGCCACGGCGTTACCGTCGGCGTCACGGCACAGCAGGTCGACCGGGCCGACGTCGGTCGGGTACTCCCGGCGGACGAGACGGAGCCCGGGGGCGATGGCGCCGCAGTTGGCGGCCAGCAGCTCCTGCAGGTGGGACTCGACGCCGTCCTTCCAAAGCCCGGGGTCGACACCCAGGTCGTGGCTCGTGTCGGACACGACGTCATGGAGCGTGATCGTGAGCGTCTCGCCCTTGGGGGAGCGGACGGTCCAGACCGCCTGGCCCTCGTCGTCCACCGCCTCGGTGACCGTGTTGGGTGCGTTCATCCAGTTGAGCGGCTTGTAGGCACCGCCGTCGGCGTGAACCGCCACGCAGCCGTCGGCCTTGACCATGATGAGCCGGGGAGCGGGGGGCAGGTGGGCTGCGAGCCGGCCCGCGTAGTCGACGGAGCAACGGGCCACGACCAGGCGCATCGCCGGCGAGGCTAGACGCCGCTAGCGACGCCCGGTCCGCCGTTGTGCCAGGTTCCGCCGGATGGTCTCGCGACGCTGCTGCAGCTGGCGGTGGGTCAGGCCTTCGGTGTCGTCGGCGATGCCGAAGCTGGCTCTGACGCCGGTCATGTCGAGCTCGATGGCGCGGGGGTCAATGCCGACGTCCGCAGCGATGCGGTCGCCGTGGTGGGTGGCGAAGTAGATCGAGATGGCGGCGATCTCGGCGAAGATGTCGAGCTCAGGCGCCAGGCGGGCGATGGCACCGTCGAGGAACACCAGGTTCTTGACGAACAGCATGAGCTCCTTGGGAAAGCGGGCGCCGATGCCCAGCAGCGCCTTCATCACCTGCTGGATCTCCGCTACCAGCTGCTCGCCCGACATGGTCGTGGGGTCGACGGGCGGTTGGTCGAGGTGGAGGTCGCGCACCACCCGCTCCAAGTCGGCGTCGGGCGGCAACGCTCCCAGGTCGCGCAGGGCGGCCAGCTGTGCCAGGACGTCGTTGCCGGCACCGCCCATGAGCAGCCGGAGGAACGCCTGGCGCCGAACCTCGTCGAGCCGGCCGGTGATGCCGAAGTCGAGCAGCGCCGTGCGCCCGTCCGGCTGGACGAACAGGTTCCCCCCGTGGAGGTCGCCGTGGAAGATCCCCTTGAGGATCGCCCCCTCGAGCGTGGCGATCATGCCGGTGCGGATCACCGCCTCGGTGTCGACCCCGGCGCCGCGCATGCCGGCCACGTCGTCGAAGCGGAAGCCGTCGAGACGCTCCATGACCAGCACGCGGCGTGTGACCAGCTCGGGGTGGGGCCGGGGTACGACGTAACCCCGCTGGCCGAGCTCGGCGAAGGTGCGGGCCAGGTCCACCATGTTCTCGGCCTCGAGCCGGAAGTCGAGCTCCTCGGCGATGGTCTGGGCGAAGAGCTCCACCAGCGCCGGCGGGTTCGCCAGCGCGGTGACCGGTATGCGTCCCACCAGCTTGGGGGCCAGCCAGGCCATGACCCGCAGGTCGTCGCGCACGAGCCGGGCGACCGTCAGCCGCTGGACCTTGACCACCACCTTCTCGCCCGTCCGGAGGGTGGCGGCGTGGACCTGGGCGATCGAGGCGGCGGCCAGCGGGCTGCGATCGATCCAGCGGAACGTCTCGCCCAACGGCCGTCCCAGGTCCTCCTCGATGACCTGGCGCACGACACGGAACGGCTCGGCCGGCACCTGGTCGCGGCACAGCTTGAACTCGTCCACCAGCTCCGCCGGGAAGATGCCCTCGCCCGAGGAGATGATCTGCCCCAGCTTGATGTACGTGGGCCCGAGGCGCTCCGCGGCCACCCGCAGGCGGCGGGAGATGCCGGCCCGGCGGACCTCCGGCACCCGCGACCGCCTCTCCCGCATCGCCCACAGCGCCAAGGCAGCCCCCAGCCGGCGAGTGACGGTGAGCACGCGGCGCCCGGGCGGCCATCGCCGCGGGCGGGTGAGCCGGGGTACCTCCGCCACCACCCGAGCCCGCACGTCGTCGAGGTCCCGCCGCCAGGCCAGGGCCGCGGGGTCGTCGAGTGTCCACGGCGGGGTGTCACTGAAGCTGCCGGCGTCGAGGTCGGTGGGGACGACCATCGACGCGAGTCTGACCGACGCCTGCCGGGGTTGACACCTCAGGGCCGCACGTGCCCGTCCCTGACGGGGACGCCCTCGGCCCTGAGCCTCCTGGCATGCTCGACCTCGTGCCCGGGGACCAGCCGGCCGGTGGACGTCACCACCCGCCACCACGGCAGGTCCAGGTCGCTGGTGGCCAGGATGCGGCCGACGGCGCGGGCCCGTCCCGGGTAGCCGGCCTCGGCGGCGACCTCGCCGTAGGTCACGACATCACCGGGATCGAGCGCGCTGAGCACGGCCACCACCGCCTCCTCGAAGGGCGTCAGATCCGGCATCGGGAGCAACCTAGAGTTCCGCGCATGCGAACGCTGACGGCCGACGAACTCGCGAGCCACGCCGACCGCATCGCCGAGCAGGGCTGGACAGTGGTCGAGGACGCCATCGAGCCGGACCTGGTTGACGAGTTGACGGAGGCGCTCGACCGGCTGGAGCGTGACCTGGCGGTCGCGCCCGCCGAGAACGCGTTCGAAGGGACCCGGACCGTGCGCATCTACAACCTGTTGGTGCACGGCGAGGTGTTCGCGCGGGCGCCCGTCCACGCCAACGTGCTCCCGCTCGTGGAACGTGTGCTCGACCCCGGTTGCCTGCTGTCGTCGTTGTCGTCGATCGCGATCGGCCCCGACGAGACCCCGCAGCCGATCCACTCCGACGACCAGCTCATACCCATCCCCAAGCCCCACCCGCCGGTCGTGTGCAACTCGATGTGGGCGCTGACCGACTTCACCGAGGCGAACGGCGCCACCCGGCTCGTGCCGGGGACCCACCTCGGGCCGTCACCCGACTTCGGCCGGGACTATGACTCGATCCCGGCCGAGATGGCGCGGGGGAGCGTGCTGGTCTGGAACGGGAGCCTCTGGCACGGCGGCGGCGCCAACACCACGGATCGACGGCGCGTCGGGCTGGCGTGCAACTACTGCGCCGGCTACATACGCCAGCAGGAGAACCAGCAGCTCGGCATCCCCCGCGACATCGCCCGGCGGTTCGACGAGCGCCTCCAGCGCCTCTGCGGCTACGGCATCTACAGCGGCCTCATCGGGCACATCGACAAGCACGACCCGATCGAGCTGCTGCGGGACGGCGACAGGGCCGAGATGGTTTGGGACGGGATCTGATCGGTACGGCCCCCGGATCCCTCAGCGCCCCCGCGCCGCCGTGATGACCCGCTCGGCCAGTTCGGGCCGGCAGATCAGCAGGTCGGGGAGGTACGGATCCGGCCGGTTGTACACCAGCCGCGTCCCGTCCAGGCGCGACGCGTGCAGGCCCGCGGCGCGGGCCACGGCCACCGGGGCCGCCGAGTCCCACTCGTGCTGGCCACCGCTGTGGGCGTAGACCTCCGCCTCGCCAAGGACCACGGCCATCGCCTTGGCGCCCGCCGATCCGAGTGGGCCCTGCTTGCCCCCGCGCGCGGCGGCGAGCGGCGTCGCCTCCGCCGGGGGGCGGCTGCGGCTCACCACCACCCGGACGTGCCCCGTCCAGGCGCCGGGCGGAGGGGGCGGCGTCGCCGTGGCCAGGGTCAGGCCCCGGGCGGGCAGGGCGACCGCGCCGGCGACGGGGTCACCACCGGCGACCAGCGCCACGTGCACGGCCCAGTCGGTCCGGGGCACCTCGCTGAACTCGCGGGTCCCGTCCAGCGGATCGACGATCCACACCCGCTCGGCGGCGAGGCGGGCCGAGTCGGCGGCGCCCTCCTCGGACAGGACAGCGTCGTCCGGCCGCAACTCCTCGAGGCGGCGCATCAGGAGCTCGTGGGCGGCCCGATCGCCCTCGGCCCCCAGGGCCTTGCCGTCCACGCCGTCAGCAGTGAGACGGGCACGTAGGTCGACCAGCATGTCGCCGGCCTCGGTGGCGAGCCGGGCGGCGGTCACGTGATCGTCGATGCCGATGACGGGCATGCTGTCCCCCTGGGATATGAGATCCGACGGAATTGCTTACCAAACAGGTCGCATTTAGCCTGACACGGTCATGTCCACCAGCGCTCCGACGCAGCCCTACTACGAGTTGACACACCTCCAGGCGCTGGAGGCGGAGGCGATCCACATCATCCGTGAGGTGGCGGCCGAGTTCGAGCGTCCGGCGATGCTGTTCTCGGGCGGGAAGGATTCCGCGGTCATGCTGCACCTGGCGGCCAAGGCATTCGCGCCCGCCCGGCTGCCGTTCCCGGTGATGCATGTGGACACCGGCCACAACTTCCCGGAGGTGATCGAGTTCCGCGACCGGCGGGTGGCCGAGCTCGGTGCTCGCCTGGTCGTGGCCAGCGTGCAGGACGCCATCGACGCCGGCAAGGTGGTCGAGGAGACCGGTCCCCGGGCCAGCCGCAACCGCATCCAGACCGTCCCATTGCTGGAGGCCATCGAGGCGCACGGTTTCGACGCCGTGTTCGGCGGTGCCCGGCGCGACGAGGAGAAGGCCCGGGCCAAGGAGCGGGTCTTCAGCTTCCGCGACGACTTCGGCCAATGGGATCCCAAGAACCAGCGGCCGGAGCTCTGGAACCTCTACAACGGGCGGCACCGCAAGGGCGAGCACATCCGTGTGTTCCCGCTGTCGAACTGGACCGAGCTCGACATCTGGCAGTACGTCGCCGCCGAGGACGTGGAGCTGCCGTCGATCTACTTCGCCCACCCCCGGCGCGTGTTCCAGCGCGATGGCATGTGGCTGGCGGAATCGCCGTGGGTCACGCTGCTCGACGGCGAGGAGGTCGAGGAGCGCACCGTGCGGTTCCGCACCGTCGGCGATGCCAGCTGCACCGGCGCCATCGAATCGGCGGCCACCACGCTGGCGGCGATCATCGAGGAGACCGCGGTCACGCGCATCACCGAGCGGGGCGCCACCCGGGCCGACGATCGCATCAGCGAGGCCGGCATGGAGGACCGCAAGCGAGAGGGCTACTTCTAGTGCCTCGTTCGGTGACCAGCGGCGAATCTGGCCGGCGTGGCACGTCGCAAACGGTGCCTGACGAGGCACCAGTGGGGGCCAACTGACATGGAGCTCTTGCGGTTCGCCACCGCCGGGTCCGTGGACGACGGCAAGTCGACGCTCATCGGGCGGCTGCTCTACGACTCGAAGGCGATCTTCGAGGACCAGCTCGAGGCGGTCGAGCGCACCAGCCTCGCCCGCGGCGACGCCTACACCGATCTGGCGCTGCTCACCGACGGCCTGCGGGCCGAGCGGGAGCAGGGGATCACCATCGACGTCGCCTACCGCTACTTCGTCACGCCCAAGCGGAAGTTCATCATGCCGACACCCCTGGGCACATCCAGTACACGCGCAACATGGTCACCGGCGCGTCGACGGCCGACCTGGCGCTGGTGCTGATCGACGCCCGCAAGGGTGTGCTCGAGCAGTCGCGCCGCCACGCCTTCCTGGCCACGTTGCTGGGGATCCCACACCTGGTGGTGTGCGTCAACAAGATGGACCTGGTCGGCTGGTCGCAGGAGCGCTTCGAGGAGATCAAGGCCGAGTTCCGCAGCTTCGCCATGCGGCTCGACGTGCACGACCTGTCGTTCATCCCCGTGTCGGCACTGCACGGCGACAACGTCGTGGAACGCTCGGCCAACATGGACTGGTACGAGGGGACGTCGCTGCTGCACCACCTCGAAGAGACCCACATCGCGAGCGACCGCAACCTGATCGACGCCCGCTTTCCGGTGCAGTACGTGGTGCGCCCGCAGGACCAGGTCAACCACGACCTGCACGACTATCGCGGCTACGCCGGCACGGTTGCCGGCGGGGTGCTGAAGCCGGGCGACGAGGTGGTCGTGCTGCCCTCGGGTCTCATCACGACCATCGCCGCCATCGACAGCGCCGACGGCGCGGTGGCGGAGGCGTTCGCACCCATGGCGGTGACGATCAGGCTCGCCGACGACGTCGACGTGTCCCGCGGCGACATGGTCTGCCGGGTCCGCAACCGGCCCCACCTAGGCCAGGACCTCGAGGCCATGCTCTGCTGGCTGACCCAGGAGGGCGACCTGCGCGCCGGCGCCAAGCTCGCCATCAAGCACACGACCCGCTGGGGCCGGGCGCTGGTCAAGGACCTGCAGTACCGCCTCGACATCAACACGCTGCACCGCGACGAACAGGCGGGCACGCTGGCGCTCAACGAGATCGGGCGGGTGAGCCTGCGCACGACGGTGCCGCTGTTCTTCGACGAGTACCGCCGCAACCGCGCCACCGGCAGCTTCATCCTCGTCGACGAGGTGACCAACAACACGGTGGGCGCCGGCATCATCATCGGTCCCACCGGGGTCGCGTGACGCCGGACGTCGTCTGGCACGTCGGGTCGGTCGCCCGGACCGACCGACCGTCGGCGGGCACGACGGTGTGGTTCACCGGCCTGTCGGGCTCGGGCAAGTCGACCGTCGCGGCCGAGATCGAGCGGTCGCTGGTGGCGGCCCGCCGGCCCGCCTACCTGCTCGACGGCGACAACCTGCGACACGGGCTGAACGCCGACCTCGGATTTTCCGCCGCCGATCGCACCGAGAACATCCGGCGGGTGGGCGAAGTGGCTCGGCTGTTCGCGGACGCCGGGGTGGTGGCGCTCGTGCCGGTCATCAGTCCCTATCGGGCCGACCGCGACCGGGCCCGGGCGGTCCACGAGGCGGTCGGGCTCCGATTCGTCGAGGTGTTCGTCGACACACCGCTGGACCTGTGCGAGTCCCGCGACCCCAAGGGCCTCTACGCGAAGGCCCGTGCGGGCGAGATCGTCGGCTTCACCGGCATCGACGATCCTTACGAGGCCCCCGAGCGGCCCGACCTGCGGCTCACGCCGGCCGACGGCGATCCGGCGGCCCAGGCGGCATTGGTGCTGGACCTGCTGGCCGGTCGGTGAGGCACGGGCGTCACACACCCGCGGCCTGTGTCGTCGGAGGAAGGGGGACGACACACGAAGGAGGATGACATGTCGACAGTCGCGACCGGTTACTTCGCCCCGATCAAGGCCGCCAAGACCATCAGCCTGATCACCTACCGCCGTGACGGCACCCCGGTGAGCACGCCGGTGCACGTCGTCGCCCACGACGACGTGGCCTACATCCGGACGTTCGACCCCTCGGGCAAGCTCAAGCGCATGCGCAACAACCCCGAGGTCGAGGTGGCGGCGAGCACGGTGCGGGGTCGGGTCACCGGCGAGAGCCGCGCGGCCAAGGCGCGCATCCTCACGGGCGAGGAATCCGCCGCCGCCGGCCGGGCGCTGGCCCGCAAGTACCCGATCCTGCACGGCCGGCTGATTCCGTGGTTCCACCGCCGCAAGGGCCTTGTGACCACGAACATCGAGCTGACGCCGCCGTAGCCGGCGCCTACCGGACCAGTGGCTTGTACTTGATGCGGTGGGGCTGATCGGCCTCGGCGCCCAGTTGCCTGCGGCGCCAGGCCTCGTACTCGCTGAAGTTGCCCTCGAACCAGCGCACCTGGCTGTCCCCCTCGAACGCCAGGATGTGCGTGGCAATGCGGTCGAGGAACCAGCGATCGTGGCTTATGACCACTGCGCACCCGGGGAACGCCTCGAGGGCGTCCTCCAGCGCTCGCAGGGTGTCCACATCGAGGTCGTTGGTGGGCTCGTCGAGCAGCAGGACGTTGCCGCCGCGCCGGAGCACCTTGGCCAGGTGCACGCGGTTGCGCTCGCCGCCGGAGAGCACACCCAGCGGCTTCTGCTGGTCGGACCCCCGGAAGTTGAACGACGCCACGTAGGCCCGGCCGTTGACCTCCCTGCCGCCGACCTTCAGCAGGTCCTGGCCGCCCGTGATCTCCTCGTAGACCGTGCTCTCGGCGCCGAGCGCGTCCCGCGACTGGTCCACGTACGCGAGCTCGACCGACGACCCGATGGTGATCGTGCCGCGGTCGGGACTCTCTGCGCCCGTGATCATGCGGAACAACGTGGTCTTGCCCGCACCATTGGGCCCGATGACCCCGACGATGCCGGCCCGGGGTAGCGAGAACGACAGGGCGTCTATCAGCAGCCGGTCGCCGTAACCCTTCGACAAGCCGTCGACCTCGATGACCTGGTCGCCGAGGTGGGGCCCGGGCGGGATGTGGATCTGCAGCTTGTCGGGCACGCGGTCGACGCGCTCGGCCTCGGCCTGCAGCTTCTCGTAGGCGGCGAGCCGGGCCTTGCCCTTGGCCTGGCGTGCCTTGGGCGCCATGCGGACCCATTCGAGCTCCCGTTCCAGGGTTCGTTTGCGGGCGCTGTCGGCCTTCTCCTCCTGCTCAAGGCGCGCCCGCTTCTGCTCCAGCCAGCCCGTGTAGTTGCCCTCGAACGGGTAGCCGCGCCCCCGGTCCAGCTCGAGGATCCAGCCCGCCACGTTGTCGAGGAAGTAGCGGTCGTGGGTGATGGCGACCACGGTGCCGTGGTAGTCGCGGAGGAAGCGCTCCAGCCAGGCCACCGACTCGGCGTCGAGATGATTGCTGGGCTCGTCGAGCAGGAGCAGGTCGGGGCGGGACAGCAGGAGCCGGCAGAGCGCCACGCGGCGTCGCTCGCCCCCGGAGAGTGTGGTGACGTCTGTGTCGCCGGCCGGCAGCCGCAGGGCGTCCATGGCGACGTCGACGGTGCGCTGGAGGTCCCAGGCACCGGCGGCGTCGATCTTGGCCTCGAGGTCGGCCTGCCGAGCGCCGAGCGTCTCGTAGTCGGCGTCGGGGTCTGCCCAGCCGGCCATGACCTCGTCGTATTCGGCGAGCAGCGCCGCCACGTGGCCGACGCCGTCCATCACGTTGGCCTGCACGTCCTTGGCGGCATCGAGCTGCGGCTCTTGCTCCAACATGCCCACCGAGAACCCGGGCGTGAGCCGGGCTTCGCCGGTGTAGCCGTCGTCGGCGCCGGCCATGATCCGAAGGAGTGACGACTTGCCGGCCCCGTTGGGTCCGAGCACGCCGATCTTGGCGCCGGGATAGAAGGCGAGCGTGATGTCCTTCAACACCTCCTTGTTGGGAGGATGGAAGCGACTCACCCTGCGCATCGTGAAGATGAACTGCGCGCTCATGGTGCGCGCCGACGGTACCGGGTCGGCCGATCAGGCCCGAATCGGGCTCAGGCGGCCCGGATGGACTGGATCTGATCCAGGTGCACCACCACGTCGTCGTCGTCGACGACGAACCAGGCGCTGTCCTTCACGCAGGACAGCAGCCGGCCACGCCAGAGGGTGGCGGCCGTGCGGACGATCACGTCGATGCCAAGCAAGGGACGGAGCGCTTGGGGAGTCAGGGGAGGGCGGTCGACGGCCATGCTCGGGCGCATACTGACCTCCTGCACGGGGAGCTGTACCCGGGTTTACACGTGCGGGTTCGTCGCCGGGTGGATACCCGGATGACCCCCGAGTCGAGATTGCAGGCTCGCCGGTACCATCGGTGGCCGTGGGTGACGCACCGCAAGCGACCAACTCGACCACCACACTCGGGCCCAACGCCTGGCTGGTCGACGAGATGTACGAGCAGTACCTCGACGACCCCGCCTCGGTGAGCGAGAGCTGGCGCGACTTCTTCGCCGACTACAAGCGCGACGTCGACCAGCAGGCCACGGCGTCCAACGTCGTCACCAGCCCACCCGCGCCGACGACCCCGCCGCCCGCGGCCGCGCCCACGACCCCCGCTCCCGCCAACGGAGGCCAGCCGGTGCCCAAGGCGCCGACCGCAGCTGCGGCGACCCCCGCGCGCGCCGCCGAGGAGGCCCCCGGCGAGCCGCTACGCGGTGCCGCCGCCCGCATCGTCCAGAACATGACGGCCAGCCTCGGCGTGCCCACCGCCACCGGCTTCCGCGACGTGCCGGCGAAGCTGCTCGAGGTCAACCGCCGGATCGTCAACGGCTACCTGGGCCGTACCCGCGGCGGAAAGGTGAGCTTCACCCACATCATCGGCTACGCGGTCGTGCGGGCGATCGCCGACACCATGCCCGTGATGCGCTCGACGTTCACCACCGACGCCGACGGCAAGCCGCGGGTCGTCCGCCACGAGCACGTGAACCTGGGGCTCGCGGTCGATGTCGAGCGCCCCGACGGCAGCCGGACGCTGCTGGTGCCGGTCATCCGGGAAGCCGACACGCTGGACTTCCGCGGCTTCTGGGGGTCCTACGAGGAGATGATCCGCAAGGTCCGGTCCAACAAGCTCAGCCCCGACGACTTCGCCGGGGCCAACGTGACCCTCACCAACCCGGGCACGATCGGGACCGTGCAGTCGGTGCCGCGGCTCCTGCCCAACCAGGGGGCGATCGTGGGCGTCGGCGCCATCGACTACCCGGCCGAGTGGCGCGGCGCCGACCCGGTGCTGCTCGCCGAGCTGGGTGCCTCCAAGGTCGTCACGGTCACGTCCACCTACGACCACCGGATCATCCAGGGCGCCGAGTCGGGCCTGTTCCTCAAGCGCATCGAGGAGCTGCTGCTGGGGGCCGACGCCTTCTACGACGACATCTTCCAGAGTCTGGGCGTGCCGTACGAGGCGGTGAGGTGGCGGCGCGACGTCAACCCCATCGACCGCGAGCAGACGATGCTCGAGAAGCAGATGGCGGTGGCGACGCTGATCCGCGTGTACCGGGTGCGCGGGCACCTCATCGCCGACCTCGACCCGCTGCGGTGGAAGGAACCCCGGATGGCCCCGGAGCTCGACCCCGCCACCTACGGGCTCACGATCTGGGACCTCGATCGCGAGTTCCTGACCGGTGGGCTGGCGGGGCAGGACAAGCTGGCGCTCAGCGAGATCCTGCGTGTGCTGCGCGATGCCTACTGCCGCACGTCCGGCGTCGAGTACATGCACATCCAGGACCTCGAGGAGCAGCACTGGATCCAGGAGCACGTCGAGTCGGCCACCGCGGTCGACTTCGAGACGGAGGACCAGCGCCACATCCTCGGCCGGCTCAACGCCGCCGAGGCGTTCGAGAAGTTCCTCGGCACCAAGTGGGTCGGGCAGAAGCGCTTCAGCCTCGAGGGCGGGGAGAGCCTCATCCCCGTGCTGGACGCCATCCTCGAGCGGGCGGCAGACGACGGGCTCGACGGCGCCGTCATGGGCATGTCGCACCGCGGCCGGCTGAACGTCCTCGCCAACATCGTCGGCAAGTCCTACGAGCAGATCTTCAAGGACTTCGAGGGCATCCCCGACCCCACGGCGGTGCAGGGCTCGGGCGACGTCAAGTACCACTTGGGCCAGGCCGGCAAGTTCCAGAGCCGCGCCGGCAAGGAGATCCCCGTCGAGGTGGCCGCCAACCCCAGCCACCTCGAGGCCGTCGATCCGGTGGTCGAGGGCATGGTGCGGGCCCGGCAGGACCAGATCAACGACCCCGAGGGGTTCTCGGTCCTGCCCATCCTCATGCACGGCGACGCCGCCTTCGCCGGGCAGGGCGTGGTGGCCGAGACCATCAACATGAGCGACATCAAGGGCTACCGCGTGGGCGG
>JBKPHE010000145.1:0-18717 GCA_046744485.1 Actinomycetota bacterium
GGGCTCGACGACGGTCCCCTCGAGCACGATCGCGTCTTCTTTGGACTTCGGCAGGGGTTGCTCCTCGTGGTGCTGCTGGTGCCGAGGCTCGGGCGCGCCTGGACAGCCGGAAGGGCGCCGAGAGCCGACTGAGTATGCTAGCGCGCCACCTCACCGGGGAAAACTCCGCGCACGAACGTGTAGTCGCCCAGTCGGGGGCGACACCGTTGTCGGTCGGCGGCGTTGGGTACCGTAGCCGCGGCACGACGAGCCGGGGTGCGCGACGGTGCGGGAGGGGACGATGGGGGATCATCAACGACCAGCGGACGGCGTCTCGCGCCGGCGCTTCCTGACCGGCGCCGGCGGCGCCCTGCTGGCGTTGCCGCTGGTCGGCGCCAGGCCCGGCCACGGACGGCGTCCCGCCCGCCGGGGGCCCGACCTCCCCGGCGGCCTGTTCTCGCTGGGCGTGGCATCGGGCGATCCCGTTCCCGGTGGCGTCGTCCTGTGGACCCGGCTGGCGCCGGAGCCGTTGGCCGGGGGCGGGATGCCGCCGGTCGACGTGCCGGTCCGCTGGGAGGTGGCCAGCGACGAGGGCTTCCGGCGTGTGGTGCGCGCCGGGCACGCCACGGCGTCGCCGGCATGGGCGCACTCGATCCACGTCGACGTGCGCCACCTGCGCCCCGATGCCTGGTACTTGTACCGCTTCCGCGTCGGAGACCAGGTCAGCCCCGTCGGCCGTACCCGGACCGCACCGGCGCCGGGGCGCGGGGATCGGCTGCGCTTCCTGTTCGCGTCCTGCCAGAACTGGCAGGACGGCTTCTGGCCGACGTGGGCCTTCGCCCCCCAGGAGGACCCCGACCTGGTGGTCCATCTCGGCGACTACATCTACGAGGGCGGCGTCAACCCTGCCGCCGTCCGCCAGCACAACAGCGCCGAGATCACGACGCTCGATGCGTACCGGAACCGCTACGGCCTGTACAAGGGCGACCGGGCGCTGCAGGGCATCCACGCCGCCTGCCCATGGGTGGTGACCTGGGACGACCACGAGGTCGAGAACAACTACGCCGGGCTTCTCCCGCAGGTACCCGCCGAGGCTCCGGCGTTCCCGGCCCGACGTGCCGCCGCCTACCAGGCCTGGTGGGAGCACCAGCCGGTCCGGCTCCCCCCACCCGCGGGCCCAGACCTGCGCGTCTATCGAACCGTCGACTGGGGACGGCTCGCCCGCTTCCACGTGCTGGACACCCGTCAGTACCGCAGCGACCAACCCTGCGGGACGAACGACATCGGCACCTCTTGCGATGCACGCACCGCCCCGGAGCGCACCCTGCTCGGCGCCGACCAGGAGGCCTGGTTGGGCCGCAACCTGCGCAAGTCCAGGGCCACGTGGGACGTCCTGGCCAACCAGATCGTCATGACCTCGATGCCCCTGGCGGGGACCATCTACAACCTCGACCAGTGGGACGGCTACGCCGCCGCTCGGGCCCGCGTCCTCGACCAGCTCGCCGCCGCGGGCACCGACAACCCGATCGTGATCACCGGCGACATCCACGCCGCGGGCGTGGCCGACCTGGTCGGCGAGAACCCAGACGCCACACCCAGCACCGATGTGCGGGGCACGGAACTGGTCGGCACCTCGATCAGCTCCGGCTTCGATCCGACGCTGGCCGACGTCGCCGAGCAGCTGATCTCCGCGCTGCCCCACGTGCGCTGGGCCGACACCCGCCACCGGGGCTACGTCCGCTGCGACGTCGACCGCGACCGGCTGCTCGCCAGCTACCAGCAGGTACCGACGGTGCTCGAGCCCGACGCCCCGGTCACGACCGGCCGGGCGTGGGTGGTCGAGGCCGGTGTCCTCGGGCCACAGGAGGCCTGACCAAGGGCGACCCGCCCGGCCTTTCAGCGCCGGTTCAGCCGAATCGGCCTACGGTTGACGGTCGATGCGGGTGCTGGTCGTCGAGGACGAGGACCGACTCGCCGCCGGCCTGCGCGCCGGACTCGAGGCCGACGGGTTCGCGGTCGACGTCGCACCCGACGGCACCACCGGGCTGTGGCGCGCCCGCGAGGAGCCGTACGACGCCATCGTGCTCGACATCATGCTGCCGGGGCTCAACGGCTACCGCGTGTGCCGGACGCTGCGCGACGAGGGGGTCTGGACACCGATCATCATGCTCACCGCCAAGGACGGTGAATGGGACGAGGTGGAGGCGCTCGACACCGGCGCCGACGACTACCTCACCAAGCCGTTCTCCCACGCCGTGCTCGTGGCGCGCCTGCGGGCGCTGCTGCGGCGTGGGGCGAGCGAGCGCCCGGCGGTGCTGGCGGCCGGCGACCTGCGCATGGACCCGGCGACCCGGCGTGCCTGGCGGGGGGAGGAGGAGATCGAGCTGACGGCCCGGGAGCTGGCCCTGCTCGAGTTCCTGCTGCGACGTCGGGGCGACGTGGTGGCCAAGCGCGAGATCCTCGACCATGTGTGGGACGTCGACTTCGAGGGCGACCCCAACATCGTCGAGGTCTACGTGCGGCGGCTGCGCAACAAGCTCGACCGCCCCTTCGGCCGGGCTGCGATCGAGACCGTGCGGGGCGCGGGCTACCGGCTGGCGGCCGATGGCGGGTGACGCCGAGTCGGGTCGCACGCCGGGCCGGCGATCACCGCGGTCCCTGTTCGGCCGGCTGCGCGCCAGAGCCGGCACCGTGCGGGTCCGCGCCACTGTCGCCGCCACCGCGCTCGTCGGACTCGCCCTGCTCGCCGGGGGCGTCGCGCTGGTGCTGGCGATGCGCGACGCCCTCACCGACGAGGTGCGAAACGTCGCCCGGGTGCGAGCCGCCGACACCGCAGCGGCGCTCGAGGCGGGGACCGATCCGTCGTTCGTCGCGGCCGGGCTGGACCAGGACGACGACGACGCCTTCATCCAGATCCTCGACGGAGACGGCACGGTGGTGGCCGCCAGCCCGCTGGTGGCTGGCGACCCGGCGGTCGCCAGCTTGGGTCCCGGGGAGTCCGCCGAGGTCACCGTCACCGGCGAGGACGACGAGTTCCTGGCCGTCGCCGACGACGCGGGCCGCTACACGGTCATCGCCGGCCGCACTCTCGACACTGTCACCGAATCGACCGAGGTGGTCACCGACCTCCTGGTCATCGGCCTCCCGATCCTGCTGGTGGTGGCCGCCCTCACCATCTGGCTGATGGTCGGCCGGGCGCTAGCGCCGGTCGAGTCCATCCGCCGCGAGGTCGACGCGATCTCCTCCGCCGACCTCGACCGGCGCGTGCCGAGCCCGCCGGGCAACGACGAGATCGCCCGCCTGGCGACCACGATGAACGACATGCTGGAGCGCCTCGAGCGGGGCCAGGCCCGACAGCGGCGCTTCGTCGCCGACGCCTCCCACGAGCTGCGCTCGCCGGTGGCGTCGATCCGCCAACACGCGGAGGTGGCGCAGGCCCACCCGGAGCGCACCAGCGTGGGTGCCTTGGCCGAGACGGTGGCAGCGGAGAACCTGCGGGTCGAGCGGTTGGTCGACGACCTGTTGCTGTTGACCCGGGCGGACGAGCACACGCTGCAGCTGCAGCAGCGTCCGGTCGACCTCGACGACCTGGTGTTCGAGGAGGCCCACCGCCTCCGGGAAGCCACGTCGTTGCGCGTCGACACCACCCGGGTCTCGGCCGGCCGGGTCAGTGGCGACCGCGCCGCGCTCTGGCGAGCCCTCCGCAACTTGGGGGACAACGCGGTCCGGCACGCCCGCTCCCGGGTCGCGTTCACGCTGGGCGAGCAGGACGGCGCCGTCATCCTCGATGTCGACGACGACGGGCCCGGGATCCTGCCGGCCGACCGGCAGCGGGTGTTCGAGCGGTTCGTCCGGCTCGACGACGCCCGGGCCCGCGACGCCGGGGGCAGCGGTCTCGGGCTGGCGATCGTGGCGGAGGTGGTCGGTGCCCATCGCGGCACGATCTCGATCGGCAACAGCGGCCTCGGTGGCGCCCGTTTCGAGGTCCGCCTGCCTGCGATCGACGCCCTGGAGGACGAGCCGGAGTGACTCGAATGGTTCAGCGTGGGTTCAGGGGTCGCGTGCGATCCTCGGTGAAGACTTGAGGAGGCAACCTTGAAGCGCAAGACCACCCTGATCAGCCTGGGCGCCGCTGCCGCCATCGTTGCGGCTGGCGCAGGTGTCGGCGTCGCCGCCGCCGGCGGGGGCGACGACAACGACACACCGATCACCGGTGACGCCCTCGACAAGGCCAGCGCCGCAGCGCTCGAGGCCACCGGCGAGGGGCGGGTGACCGCCACCGAGGTCGGCGACGAGGAGGGCTACTACGAGGTCGAGGTCAGACTCGATGACGGCAGTCAGGTCGACGTCCACCTCGACCGGGACTTCAAGCTCATCGACTCCAGCGGGGACCACGAAGGCGACGAGGGCTCCGGCAACGACGACGACTGACTGACCTCCGAATCGGCGGTCACGATCCCTACGGGTCGGCGTACGAACACGCCGATCCGTAGCGCGTTTCTCCCAGGCCCTACGGCAGGGTGAGGATCTCCGGCCCGTCGTCGGTGACAGCGACCGTGTGCTCCCAGTGGGCGGCCCACGAGCAGTCGAGCGTGACGACCGTCCAACCGTCGGCGAGCACCATCGTGTCGTCGCCCCCGGCGCACACCATCGGTTCCACGGCGAACACGTCGCCCGCGGCCACCTGCCTGCCCTTGCCCCGGCGGCCGACGTTGGGGACGTCGGGAGGTTCGTGCATCGCCGTTCCGATGCCGTGGCCCACGTAGTCGCGCACCACGCTGAAGCCACCGGCCTCGACCGTGGCCTGGACGGCGGCGCCCAGGTCACCCAGCCGGGCCCCTGGCACGAGCTCGGCGATTCCGGCATCGAGCGCGGCCCGGGTGACGTCGACGAGCCGCTGCGCCTCGGCGTCGATCGACCCGATGCCGGCGGTGAACGCCGCGTCGCCGTGGTAGCCGTCGACGATGGCGCCACAGTCGATCGAGACGATGTCGCCCTCCTCCAGCACGCGGCCGTCGGGGATGCCGTGCACCACCACCTCGTTGGGGCTGGCGCAGATCGCCGCCGGATAGCCGTGGTAACCGAGGAAGTTGGAACGGGCACCCCGGCGCATCAGCACCTCCCGGCCGACGGCATCGAGCTGGAGCGTCGTGACCCCGGGCCGCAACGCACCGCGGATGCGGTCGTGCATCTCGGCCACGACCCGGCCCGCGCGCCGCATGACCCGGATCTCCTCGGCGGTGCGGCGACCTACGGCCTCGGGTGCACGCGTGTCCCGATGTCCGCTCACTCGCCTCCTCCGTCCTGAGCCCTAGCCGCCGCGGCGACGGTCGACCACATCGAACAGCCGCTGGGACACCTTGTCGGCGCTGCCCTGCCCGTCGACCACCTCGAGCAGGGCCAGGTCGCGATACCAGTCGATGAGCGGCGCGGTCTCGCGCTCGTACTCGGCCAGCCGCTTCTCGATGGCGGCCGGCGTGTCGTCTTCGCGCTGCTCCACCTCTCCACCGCAGTTGTCGCACACGCAGTCGTAGCGTGGTGGCTTGTCGACCGAGTAGTTGGCCCCGCAGTCGGCGCACACCCGCCGGCTGGCCAGGCGCTGGAGCACCACCTCCTTCGGCACGTCCAGGTCGATGACAAGGTCGAGCGGGCGGCTGTCGGTGATGTCGGCCAGCGCCTTGGCCTGGGGCACCGTGCGAGGAAAGCCGTCGAGGATGTAGCCCCGCCGCGTGGTGTCGTCGTGGTCGAGCCGCTCGTCGACGATCCCGATCATGACGTCGTCCGGCACCAGGCCGCCCTCGTTCATGATCTCGGCGGCCTTGCGGCCCAGCTCGGTCCCTTCCTTCACGGCGGCGCGCAACATCTCACCGGTGGAGATGTGCGGCACCACGTAGTGACGCGACAGCCTCGTGCACTGGGTGCCCTTGCCGGCCCCCTGGCGGCCCAGCATGACGAGCCGCACCCCGACCGTCACCGGGGCGGTCCTTCCATCACTTCCGCGCGCCCCAGGCCGCCTCCCTGGGGAAGGATCACTGCAGGAACCCCTCGTAGTTGCGCATCATCAGCTGGCTGTCGATCTGCTTCATCGTCTCGAGTGCCACACCCACGGCGATGAGGATGGACGTACCCCCGAAGGCGAACGCATTGACGTCGGCAAGCGCCAGCAGCAAGGTCGGCAGCAGGGCGATCGCGGCGATGAACAGCGCTCCGGGCAGCGTGATCCGGGCCAGGATCCGCGACAGGTAGCGCTCGGTCTGCGGACCCGGACGGATGCCGGGAATGAACCCACCCTGCTTGCGTATGGTGTCGGCCTGCTTGTGGGGGTCGAAGGCGATGGCCGTGTAGAAGTAGGCGAAGCCGATGATCAGCAGGCCGTACAGGACCATGTAGAACGGCGAGTCCTGCTGCAGCAGGTTGTCGTCGACCCAGCGCTGCACCGTGACACCCCAGCTACCCTGGTCGGAGGGCAGCACCTGGGTGGCCAGCGCCGGCAGGTAGAGCACCGAGCTCGCGAAGATGATCGGCACGACGCCCGACTGGTTGACCTTGAGCGGGATGTAGGTGCTCTGGCCGCCGTACATGCGGCGGCCCACCACCCGCTTGGCGAACTGCACCGGTATCCGCCGCTGGCCGGTCTCGATGAACACGATCCCGACGAGCACGGCCAGGAACAGGAAGACGAGTGGGATGAGCAGTCCCAGGCCGCGCTCGGCGTTGATCTGGGCGAACTGCGCCGGGATGCTCGACACGACGCTCGCGAAGATGAGCAGCGACATGCCGTTGCCGATGCCGCGTTGGGTTATGAGCTCACCCATCCACATCAACAGCGCGGTACCGGCCGTGAGGACGACGACCACCAGCAGCACGTTGGGCGCCGTGAAGTCGGGCAGGACGTCGACACCGCTGGGGTTGCCACCGCCGCCCAACAGGCCGCCCCCGCCGTTGTGGAACAGGAAGGCCAGCGCCGTCGACTGCAGGATGGCGATGGAGATCGTGAGGTAGCGGGTCCACTGCGTGATCTTCCGCTGCCCGATGGCCCCCTGCTGCTGCCACTCCTCGAGCTTGGGGATCACCACGGTGAGGATCTGCATGATGATCGAGCTCGTGATGTAGGGCATGATCCCGAGGGCGAACACCGCGAAGTTGGTGAGCCCTCGGCCCGAGAACAGCTGTAGGTAGGCGAGGATGCCGCCCGAGTTCTCGGCCTGCCGCCGCAGCTGATCGACGGCATCGATGTCGATGCCCGGGGCCGGCACGAACGATCCGAAGCGGTAGAGGGCGATGATGGCCAGCGTGAACACGATCTTGTTCCGCAGGTCAGCGACCCTGAACATGTTCCACAAGCTGGACAGCACGGTCGGTCCTCCCCTTAGGCGATGTCAGCCGAGCGCAGCGGGCTCAGCGGTGCTGGGTACGCCAGTGTGGTTCGTCGGCACGAGCCGGACGTAATCGGTGGATACGGGCAAGCTAACGGGAACGACGGTGGATCGGGGCACCGGGGAGGGGAGGCTCGCCCTCCCCTCTGAGGGACTACCGGTTGGCGAACTGGTTGCCCTTGGCGGGCGGGCGGCGGTCGCCCCACGGCTTCGGAAGCACTTCGACGCTGCCGCCGGCGTCGCGGATCGCCTGCTCGGCGGACTTGGAGAACGCGTGGGCCTTGACGGTGACCTTCCGGGTCAACTCGCCGCGTCCCAGCACCTTGACCAGGGCGCCCTTATGGGTGAGCCCCTTGTCGTGCAGCGACTCGGGGGTGACCTCGTCGAGGTCGGACCCGTCGATGGTGTCGAGGTTGATGGCCTGGTACTCGACACGGAACGGGTTGTTGAAGCCCTTCAGCTTGGGCACCCGTATGTGCAGCGGCATCTGGCCGCCCTCGAAGTTGGTGGGCACGGTGTTGCGGGCCTTTTGGCCCTTGTGGCCCCGGCCGGCCGTCTTGCCGCCCTTACCGGCGATGCCGCGCCCGACGCGCTTGCGGCTCTTGGTCGAGCCCGGCGCCGGCTTGAGGTCGTGGACCTTGATGGTCATGGCTACCGTTCCTTTGCCTCGGTCGAAGCGCCGCCTCCGGCGTCGCCTCCCTCGGCGTTTCCAATGCCTCGCCTGGTGGCAGTTCGCTTCGAGACGGCCTTTGCCTGTGTTGCCGTGGCCTTCTTGGCGGTCTTCTTCGCGGTTGTCTTCTTGGCGGTCTTCTTCGCGGTTGTCTTCTTCGCCGGTGTCTTCTTCGCCGGCGTCTTCTTCGCCGGTGTTGCCTCGGCCTCCGCCGCCTCGGCCTCCTCATCGACCCTGATCATGTGGGGGACCTTGGCGATCATCCCCCGGATCTCGGGACGGTCCGGCAGCGTGTTGGACTTGCCGATGCGGCCCAGGCCCAGGGCCCGCAGGGTGCCCCGATGCTTGGGCTTGGCACCGATCGACGATCGGACCTGGGTCACGACGAGGCCCACTAGAGCACCTCGGCCTGCTCGGTGCGGGCGCGCTCGCTCTCGCGGTACGCGTCGACCAGCGCGGCGGGAAACAGCTCGTCGGGCGACTTGCCCCGCAGCCGGGCGACCGCGTCCGGACGCTTGAGCGCCTTGAGCCCGGCGATGGTGGCGCGGGCCACGTTGATGTGGTTGGACGAGCCCAGCGACTTGCACAGCACGTCCTTGATGCCGGCCTCCTCGAGGATGGCCCGGGCGGCCCCACCGGCGATGACGCCGGTACCGGGGGCAGCGGGCTTGATGAGCACGCGGCCGGCACCGGTCTGTCCGATCACAGGGTGGACGATGGTGGTGCCCGCCAGCGGCACCTTGAAGAGGCTCTTGCGGGCCTCCTCGGTGCCCTTCTGGATGGCGAGGGGCACCTCCTTGGCCTTGCCGTAGCCCAGGCCGACGCGGCCGTTGCCGTCGCCGATCACGACCAGCGCAGTGAACGAGAACCGCCGGCCGCCCTTGACCACCTTGGCCACCCGGTTGATGTTGATGACACGGGACTCGTGCAGCGTGGCATCGCCCGAGGCCCGCGGGTTCTCGCGGGGCTCGCGCTCGCGGGGCGGACGGGAGCCCCCGCGGTTGCCGGATCCATTGGGCATCAGAACTCCAGTCCTGCTTCGCGTGCCGCCTCGGCCACGGCCGCAACCCGGCCGTGGTAGAGGAAGCCGCCTCGATCGAACACCACCCGCTCGACACCGGCGTCCCGGGCGCGCTGGGCGACGAGCTGGCCGACGCGCCTAGCGGCGGCCTTGTTGGAGGTGCCGCCGCTGTGCAGGTCGCGCTCGAGCGTCGACGCCGCCACCAGCGTGCGGCCGGCCCGGTCGTCGATGACCTGGGCGGAGATGTGCTTGTTGGAGCGGTAGACGGCCAGGCGCGGCCGCTCGGCGGTGCCCCGCACGTGCTTGCGCACCCGGGCGTGCCGCTTGATGCGGGCGTCTCGCTTGTACTTGGCGCTGTTCATCAAAGTTCCTCTGCGCTACTTCCCGGCCTTGCCGGCCTTGCGCTGGACGTACTCGCCGGCGTACCGCACGCCCTTGCCCTTGTAGGGCTCGGGCTTGCGCCACGCCCGGATGTCAGCGGCCACCTGGCCGACCGACTCCTTGTCGATGCCGCTCACGACGATGCGGTTGGGGGCCGGGACCTCGAACGTGATGCCGTCGGGGGCCTGGACGTTCACCGGGTGACTGAAGCCGAGCGCCAGCTCGATCGCAGCCGGTCCCCGAGCGGTCGCCCGGTAGCCCACGCCCACGATCTCGAGCTCCTTGCTGAAGCCCTGCGTGACGCCCACGACCATGTTGTTGACCAGAGACCGCACGAGACCGTGCATGGCGCGGTTCTCGCGTTCGTCGTCGGGTCGCTCGACGACCAGCGATTCGCCGTCCTGCCGGACGATGATGGTGCCCGGGATGTCGCGCTCGAGCGCACCCTTCGGGCCCTTCACGGCGATGTGACGGTCCGAGATCGTCACGTCGACGCCGCCGGGGACGGGGATTGGTGCCTTGCCGATTCGGGACATGTCAGCTAGTCCTCACTGCCTCACCAGACGAAGCACAGGACCTCGCCACCGACCCGGCGCTTGCGCGCCTCTCGGTCGGACAGCAGTCCCTGGCTGGTCGACAGCACCGCCACGCCGAGCCCGCCGAGGACACGCGGCACCTCGTTGGACTTGGAGTAGACGCGCAGGCCCGGCTTCGACACCCGACGGATGCCGGAGATCGTGCGGGCGCGCTCGGGGCTGTACTTCATCCTTACCTGGAGCGTGCGGCCCGGTCGGTCGGGGGTCTCGTCGACGGCGAAGCCCTCGATGTAACCCTCGCGCTCGAGAACGCCCGCCAGCGCCTCCTTGAGCTTGGACGACGGCATGCGCACCTCGTCGTGCATCGCGATGTTGGCGTTGCGGATGCGGGTGAGCATGTCGGCGATGGGATCTGTCATCGTCATGGGTCGTCGCCTCCCCTCACCAGCTCGCCTTGGTCACGCCGGGCAGCTCGCCGGCGTGCGCCAGCTCGCGCAGGCACACCCGGCAGAGGCCGAACTTGCGGAACACCGAGCGCGGGCGGCCGCAGCGCCGACACCGGGTGTAGGCGCGCACCTTGAACTTGGGCTTGCGCTGCTGCTTGTTGATGAGCGCTTTCTTCGCCATTGTCTATTTGATCCTCGTGCTTATTGACCGTCGCGTCGGAACGGGAAACCCATGGCCAACAGGAGCGCCCGCCCCTCGGCGTCGGTGGTCGCCGTGGTGACGATGGTGATGTCCATGCCACGGGGCTGGTCGATGCTGTCGTAATCGATCTCCGGGAAGACGAGCTGCTCGGTCAGGCCGAACGTGTAGTTGCCGCGACCGTCGAAGCTCCGGGGGTTGAGGCCGCGGAAGTCCCGGATGCGGGGAATGGCGATCGAGATGAGCCGATCGAGGAACTCCCACATGCGATCGCCCCGCAGCGTGACCTTGGCGCCGATGGCGTTGCCCTCGCGCAGCTTGAAGCCCGCAATCGACTTACGGGCCCGGGTGACCAGCGGCTTCTGGCCGGTGATCACGGTCAGGTCACGCTGGGCGCCCTCGAGCAGCGAGGCCTGCGCCGTGGCGGCGCCGACGCCCATGTTGACGACGATCTTCTCGAGCCGCGGGGCCTGCATGATGTTGCCGAGGCCCAGCTGGCTCTGCAGCTCCGCTCGTAGCGTCTCGTTGTAGCGGACCTTGAGGCGCGGCACGGTCCGCTCTTCGGTGGCGGCTGCCTCGTTCACGAGATCTCACCTCCACACTTCTTGCAGACCCTGACCTTCTGGCCCGAAGGGTCGAGCCTGTAGCCCACCCGTGTCGGCTTGCCGCACGAGGGGCACACCAGTGCCACGTTGGACACCGGCAGGGGCATGTCCCTGTCGATGATCCCGCCCTGCTGGGTGGCGCGGGTGGGGCGTTGGTGCTTCCGCGCGACGTTGACGCCGTCGACGATCACCTTTCCGGCCCCGGGGATGGCGCGCATGACGTCGCCCTCCTTGCCACGGTCCTTGCCGGTGAGCACACGGACACGGTCGCCCTTGCGGATCTTGAGCCCGGCCATCACAGGACCTCCGGGGCAAGCGAGACGATCTTCATGAACCGCTTCTCCCGCAGCTCGCGGCCCACCGGACCGAAGATGCGGGTGCCGCGGGGGTTGCGCTCGGGGGTGATGAGCACGGCGGCGTTCTCGTCGAAGCGGATGTAGCTGCCGTCGGGGCGGCGGCGTTCCTTGTTGGTGCGGACGACCACGCACCGCACCACGTCGCCCCTGCGGACGGCGGCGCCGGGGATGGCGTCCTTGACGGTGGCCACGAAGATGTCGCCGATCGAGGCGTAGCGGCGGCGGGAGCCGCCGAGCACCTTGATGACGAGCACCTCCTTGGCGCCGCTGTTGTCGGCGACCTTGAGTCGCGATTCCTGCTGGATCATGGCTACTTCGCTCTCTCGAGGATCTCGACCAGCCGCCAACGCTTCTGCTTCGACAGTGGCCGGGTCTCGGCGATGCGGACGCGGTCGCCGACCCGCAGCTCGTTGTTCTCGTCGTGCGCGTAGAGCCGGCTGGTCCGGACCATCGTCTTGCGGTACAGCGGGTGGGGCTTGCGGGTGGTCACCACGACGACGGCGGTCTTGTCCATGGCGGTGGATGCCACGACGCCCTCGCGTACCTTGCGCGCCCCGCGGGCCCCGGTGGTTGCGGTGGCCTCGGCCATCAGGCGGTCTCCTCTTGAAGGGCCTCGGCGGCCGTGATCTCACGGGCCCGGAGCTCGGTCTCGAGCCGGGCGATGTCCCGGCGCACCTGGCCGATGCGGGCGTAGTTGCTGAGCTGGCCGGTGGCGAGCTGGAAGCGCAGCTTGAACAGCTCGTCCCTGGTCTCGCGCAGGCGGTCGATGAGGCTGCCGTCGTCGAGGTCGCGGAAGCTCTGCTTGGCCACTACAGCGCCTCCTCCTTGGTGACGAAGCGGGCCTTGATCGGCAGCTTCTGGATGGCCCGCTCGATCGCGGCGCGGGCGACGGCGGCGTCGGGGTACGAGAGCTCGAACAGCACCCGCCCGGGCTTCACCACGGCGACCCAGTGCTCGGGATTGCCCTTGCCCGACCCCATGCGGGTCTCGGCCGGCTTCTGCGTGACCGGCTTGTCGGGGAAGACGTTGATCCAGACCTTGCCACCGCGCTTGATGTGGCGGGTCATGGCGATGCGGGCGGCCTCGATCTGCCGGGCGGTGATCCATCCCGGCTCGAGCGCCTGGATGCCGAACTCGCCGAAGTTGACCTCGGTGCCGCCTTTGGCGACGCCGGTCATCCGACCCCGGTGGTGCTTGCGGTGCGCGACCTTGCGCGGCATCAACATCTACTCGTCTCCCGGACGGAAGTGGGGGGTCTCGTGGTGGTCGTGCACCCGGCGCTCGATCTCCTCCTCCTCGGCCAGCAGCCGCTCGAGCTCGGGGTCGGCCTCCTTGATGAGGGGCTCGTGCTCGGCCGGCTCCTGGGCCTCGGCGACCTCGGCGGGGCGGCGGCGGCCCGCCGCCGACGACACGACCCGGCGGCCCGCACCGGCGGGAGCGCCGGCGCCCGACGTCTCGCCCACGGCCATGGCCGCCTCGCGGGAGATCTTGTCCTCGCTCTGGGACTTGTAGGGCAGCACGTCGCCCTTGTAGAGCCACACCTTCACGCCGATGCGGCCGGCGGTGGTGCGAGCCTCGCGGAAGCCGTAGTCGATGTCGGCGCGCAGCGTGTGCCGCGGCACCCGGCCCTCGAGGTAGCTCTCGGTACGGGCCATCTCGGACCCGCCGAGGCGGCCGGAGCACTGCACCTGGATGCCCTGCGCGCCCGCCTTCTGGGCGTTCTGGACGGCCCGCTTCATGGCCCGGCGGAACGCGACCCGGGCGGACAGCTGGTCGGCCACGCCCTGGGCGATGAGGGCGGCGTCGAGCTCGGGCTGCTTGATCTCCTGGATGTTGAGCTGCACCTTGGGGTTGCCGGTGATCTTGGCCAGGCCCGACCGCAGGCGGTCGGCCTCGCTCCCCCGGCGCCCGATGACGATGCCCGGGCGGGCGGTGTGCACGTCGATGCGCAGCCGATCGCGGGTGCGCTCGATCTCGACCCGGCTGATGGCGGCATGAGGCAGCTCGCTCATCAGGTAGTCGCGGATCTTCCAGTCCTGGATGACGTTGTCGCTGTACTCGTCACGATCGGCGAACCAGCGCGACTTCCAGTCGGTGGTGACGCCGAGCCGGAAGCCGTAGGGGTTGACCTTCTGACCCATTACTCGTTCTCCTCGGCGTCGTCGTTCTCTGCCTCGGTCGAAGCGCCGCCTTCGGCGTCGCCTCCCGCGGCGTTCTCAAAGCCTCGTTCGTCGGTCGTCTCGTCTTCGGCGGGGGACTCGGCTTCGTCGCTCTCGGGTGCGACCACGTCGTCGACCGCGTCTTCGGCTTCCTCGTCGTCATCTGCCTCGGGCAGGCCTTCGGCGCCCTCGGCGCCTTCAAAGCCTCGCTGGTCGGACGTCACCTCTGTCTCGGGGGACTCGCTGGCGCTGTCCTGCGCGTCGGCCTCCTCGCGCTCGGGCTCGGACCCGGCGGCGACCGTCTCGCCGCGGCTGCGGGCGACGCGGGCCCGGCGGGATTCCTGCGCCCGACGGCTGCGCCGACCTGCGGGGGCGGTGCCGGCGGCCTGCCGGGCCTCGACCCGGGCGGCCATCTCGTCGGGCATCGGGCTGACGATGATCGTGATGTGGCAGGTGCGCTTGCGGATGCGCGTGGCCCGGCCCCGGGCCCGTGGGCGCCAGCGCTTGAGCGTCGGGCCCTCGTCGGCGTAGCAGGCCCCCACGTAGAGGCTGTCGCCGTCGAGCTCGTCGTTGTGCTCGGCGTTGGCGACGGCCGACGCGAGCACCTTGGCGATCAAAACGCTCGGGCCCCGCTCGGTGAACTGCAGCACCTCGGCCGCCTCGTTCACCGGCAGGCCTCGGACGAGGTCGAGCACGGCGCGCGCCTTCGATGCCGAGAAGCGGGCGAAGCGCATCTGGGCACGGGTGCCCGGCCGCTCGTTGGTCTTGGTGCCGACCGCGGTGACTGCCATGGCTCAGCGCCTCCCCCGGGCAGTGCGCTCCTGGCCGGCGTGATAGCGGAACGTGCGGGTGGGAGCGAACTCGCCGAGCTTGTGGCCGACCATCGACTCGGTGACGTACACCGGCACGTGCTTGCGGCCGTCGTGGACGGCCACGGTGTGGCCGACCATGTCGGGGATGATCGTCGAGCGGCGCGACCAGGTCTTGATGACCTTCTTCTCGCCCTTGGCGTTGAGCTCGTCGACCTTGCGAAGCAGGTGGTCGTCGACGAAGGGGCCCTTCTTCAGAGAACGCGGCATCAGGGTTACCTCCGCGCGCCGCGGGTACGGCGGCGGCGCACGATGAGCTTGTCGGACTGCTTGTTCTTCTGGCGCGTGCGGCCCTCCGTCTGGCCCCAGGGCGACACCGGGTGCCGTCCACCCGAGGACTTGCCCTCGCCACCACCGAGGGGGTGGTCGACGGGGTTCATGGCCACGCCTCGGGTCTGCGGACGCACGCCCTTCCAGCGGTTGCGCCCGGCCTTGCCCACCTTGACCAGCTCGTGCTCGGGGTTGCCGACCTCGCCCACAGTGGCGCGGCAGTCGATCGGCACCCGGCGCATCTCGGTGGACGGCAGGCGCAGCGTGGCGTAGGCGCCCTCCTTGGCCAGCAGCACCACCGACGATCCCGCCGAGCGCGCCATCTTGCCGCCGGCGCCGGGCTTGAGCTCGACGTTGTGCACGGTGGTGCCCACGGGGATGTAGCGCAGCGGCAGGGCGTTGCCGGGACGGATCTCCGAGCCCTGACCCGACTGCAGCAGGTCGCCGACGCCGACGTCGCGGGGCGCAAGGATGTAGCGCTTCTCGCCGTCGAGGTAGTGCAGCAGCGCGATGCGGCACGACCGATTGGGGTCGTACTCGATGGCGGCCACCTTGGCGGGTACGCCGTCCTTGTTGCGGCGGAAGTCGATCGCCCGGTACCGCTGCTTGTGGCCGCCCCCGCGGTGGCGCGCGGTCTTGCGACCGTGCACGTTGCGCCCGCCGGTGGCGGGTTTCTTGTCCACCAGTGACCGCTCGGGGCGGCCGCGGGTCAGCTCGGAGAAGTCGGCGACCGTCTGGAACCGGCGGCCGGGGCTGGTGGGCTTGCGCTTGCGGAGTGCCATCGCGGAGCCTCGCCTCTCAGTCCTGGAACAGGTCGATCGAGTCGCCCTCGACGAGGGTGACGATCGCCCGCTTGGTGTCGGGACGCCGGCCGTAGGTGAACGTGCGCCGGTTGCGCTTGCGCTTGCCCGGGCGGTTGAGCGTGTTCACCTTGGCGACCCTGACGCCGAAGATCTCCTGCACGGCGTCGCGGATCTGCGGCTTGGAGGCGTCGGGATGGACCGTGAACGTGTAGACGCCGTCCTCCATGAGGGCGTACGACTTCTCGCTCACGACGGGGGAGACGATGATCTCCCTGGCGTTTGTCACGTCCCACCGTCCTTTGCCTCGCTCGAAGCTCCACTGTCTTCTGCCTCGGTCGAAGCGCCGGCTTCGCCGTCGCCTCCCTCGGCGCTTTCAACGCCTCGCGCGCCCCGATCAGGCTCGGTGACGGCTGCGGCAGCGCTGCCCCGAGCGGCCGGAAGCGAGGCCTCGGTGAACACCACCCAGTCGCTCACGAGCACGTCGTAGGCGTTGAGCTCCCCGGTGGACAGGACATGGACGTGGGGCAGGTTCCGCAGGCTCTTCCAGGCGGCCTCGTCGTCGCGGGTCAGCACGACCAGCACCCTGCCGTCGACCTTGATCGACGAGAGGACCTCGAGCGCACGCTTGGTGCTGGGCGTGTCGATGCCCCAGTCGTCGAGCACCTTGACCTTGTCGTCGGACATCCGGTCGGAGAGCGCCGACGCGAGCGCCAGGCGGATCATCTTGCGGGGAGTGCGCTGGGCGTAGCTCCGGGGCTTGGGCCCCAGGGCCACACCGCCGCCCCGCCACTGCGGCGACCGGATCGAGCCCTGGCGCGACCGGCCGGTGCCCTTCTGACGCCACGGCTTGGAGCCGCCGCCCCGCACCTCGGCGCGCGTCTTGGTCGACTGGGTGCCGGCCCGGCGGGCGGCGAGCTGGGCGGTCACCACCTGGTGCATAACCGGGATGTTGGGCTCCACGCCGAACAGGGCGTCGTCGACGTCGACGGAGCCGGAGGCCCGGCCGGTGGGCTTGGTGAGCTTGAGTGTCGCCATCTAGCGCCCCTTGCCCTTGGCATCGGCCTTGGCCGCGTCCCGGACGAGGACGACTGAGCCCTTGGGGCCCGGAACCGAGCCCTTGACCAGCAACAGGTCGCGTTCGGCGTCGGCCTCGACGACGGTGAGGTTGAGGGTGGTGGTCTTCTGGCCGCCGGACCGGCCCGCCATCCGGGTGCCCCGGAAGACCCGGGAGGGCGTGGCCGCCCCACCGATCGAACCGGGGGCACGGTGCACGCGGTGGGTGCCGTGGCTGGCACCGAGGCCGCTGAAACCGTGGCGCTTCATCACGCCGGATGTTCCCTTGCCCTTGCTCACCGACGTGACGTCGACCAGCTCGCCCTGCGACAGCAGGTCGACACCTATCTCCTGCCCGACCTCGTATTCGCTGACATCGTCGAGACGCAGCTCGACCAGCTTGACTCCGGGTTCGACGCCGGCCCGCTCGAACTGGCCGGCGATGGGCTTGGTGAGCTTGGAGGCCTTCTTCTGTCCGAAGGTCACCTGGAGCGCGCTGTACCCATCGCGCTCGTGCGTCTTGACCTGGACCACGCGGCACGGCCGCACGCGCAGGACGGTGACCGGGACGACGCGGTTGTGGTCGTCCCAGACCTGCGTCATGCCGACCTTCTCGCCGACGATCGCTCTTGTGGCCATGGGTGCGCGTCTTTCTGTGGCGTGTCACGCGAACGCTCCGCTCGGGAGTCCCCCGGCGGAGCGCGTCTATCGGTTGTGCCGCACGGTTCCCGACGACGCGGGCCTGCACGGACGTCAGTTGGGACGGGACATGCCTTGCGCGAGCCGAGCGTCGGCTCTGCGCAGGGCCGAATAACTATAGCCACGTCCCCCTACGGGGTCCAACCTGGGCGAACGGGCCATGGCCCAATGCCGCCGGGTGGCCGCCGCGGCAGCCGGTAATCTCCGCGGCCATGGCTTTCGGACGGCGAAAGCACGACAGCACGAAGAATCGAGACCCGTGCGACCACCTGGCCGACGAGCGCCGCGCCGCCGAGTCGGGCGAACCCTGGTTCCTGGGGCCCGACGACGGCCCCGACCTCGACCGCGAGGCCGGGATCTCGTCCAACCTCCGCGCCGAGGATCTCGAGTAGCGCCGGCCGGACCGGGGCCCGGCCGCCTCCCCCGCGCGCTCCGTCGTCGCGGTCACATCTGGGCGTTCTGCCTGGTAGGGGAGGAGCGCGTCGGACGATTCGCATCGCGATCGCTAGCGCGGCTGATCGATGTGCTCTATGGTCGCGCGTGGTCTCGGCTCGCCGGGCACCGGACATCCGGGGGATGTCGGAGGGGTGGGAGGGACGGGGCCTCCGCAGGGCGGACAATGACGTCCCCAGGAGGAGAACCGATGCGCAAGGCCCGCAAGGCCCTCGCAGCCGTGACGCCAGCTGGAGCCACCTTCTGGTACGCCCCCGACGGCGCCCCCACCGGCCCGCCCCAGCTCCCGGCGGGCGGCACCCAGATCGGCGCCTGCTTCGATTACCTCTATGTCGACGTCAACGTGCCCCCTCTCGACGGCACCTCCATGAGGATCGGGTCAGCTCCGCCTAGCTGACCTCAGGGAACGACAGCACGGCGTGTCGCCCGGGTCGGGAACCGGCCCGGGCGGCACATCCGTCCAATGCCTGTGACGCGAGGAGGATCGAGGATGCGGGTGCTGTTTGGCTCGGCGCTGCTGGTTGCGCTCGCTACGACGGCCTGTGGCGGCGACGACCGGAACCGAAGCGGCACGGGCTCGTCGGACTCCCCCTCGACGTCGGATGCACCGCCCACGACGGAGGCGGAGCCGCCGTTGCGCCGGCCGAAGCCCACCGTGCCGCTCTCAGTGACCCCGCCGCCCATCAAGCCACAGTCGGGCCCGACCGATCGCCTCGAGCCGATCACCGTGACCGGCACGCTGGCCGAACCGGTGCCCGGTTGCCTGGTCGTGGAGTCCGACAACGGTCGTTGGGAGCTCGCCGGCAGCGTGCCCGAGGGCCTCGGCGTGGGCGACCGCGTGG
>JBKPHE010000204.1:0-20030 GCA_046744485.1 Actinomycetota bacterium
CGGCAGCGCCATCTCCTGGGTGTTGGCGGTGTGGGGCGTCACGATCGCGCTCGGCAGCGTCCACAACGGGTGGCCGTCGGGCAAGGGCTCGGGATCGGTCACGTCCAGCCCGACCGATCCCAGCGTCCCGTCCTGCAGGGCCTCGACCACGTCGTCCGTGACCACGTGCTGGCCGCGGGCGACGTTCACCAGGCAGGCCCCGGGCGCCAGCAGTTCCAGCCGGCGACGGTCGATGAGCCCGAGCGTGCCGGGCAGCAGCGGCAGGGCCAGCACGACCACGTCGGCACCGGTCAGCGCCTCGTCGAGCCGATCGTCCCCCACCACCGAGCCCGCGCCCGCCATGGGCCGGGGCGTCCGGCGCACGACCGTCACCTGGCACCGGAACGGCCCCAGCAGCCGCAGCAACGACTCGGCGATGCCGCCACCGCCCACGATTGTGACGCGGGCGCCGAGGAGGTTGTGGCCCCGCTGCCCGGTCCACGACGTGGCCCGGGCGTAGTGCCCGAGGCCCCGCAGCCCGGCCAGCGCCAGCGCCAGGGCGTGCTCGGCGACCGGCTCGGCGTAGACACCCTTGCCGCAGGTCCACGTGCGGTCGGCGTGTGCCCGGATCACGTCGACGTAGGGCTCCACCCCCGCCCACGGCAGCTGCACCCAGTCCAGCCCGGCATGGTCGTCGAGCACGCGGCCGAGCGGTTCGGCGGCGGCCGTCTCGGTCCACACCAGGGCGACGGCGTCGTCGGGATCGGACAGCACTCCCCCGCCGGCCTCGACCGCATCGGCGAGAAAGCTGCGCACGCCGCCGGGTAGGACGGCGACGCGAGAGCGATCGGCGGCGGCTGGCATCTGGGCGAGGCTAGTCGTCGACGATGCGGGCGCCCCGGGGCGCTGCGACGACCATGCCGCGTCGTCCGGCCATCCGCCACAGGGTCCGGGCGTTGTGTATGGCCGCACCGCCGCGGTCGTTGTTGAAGAAGACGAACACGTCGGCGACCGCCGACCTCAGAGGCCAGGCCGTGTCCATGCGGTCGAGCCAGGTACCCAGGGCTGTCCGCCCGTACGAGGGCCTCGGCGACGCCGTGCCCTCGTGCATGCGCACGTAGCCCCAGTCGGCGGTGCGCCACAGGGGCGTCGCCGGGCGTCCGAGGCGGTCGGCCCAGCACAGGGCCGCCCGGCGCCGCGTCAACACGTCGCGCACCTCGTCGGTCCACCACGACTCGTGCCGGGGCTCGACCGCCACCCGGGTGCCGCGGGGGAAGCAGGCCAGGCAGGCGTCGAGCAGGTCCGCGGAGGCGCGGAGGTTGGGCGGGAGCTGCAGCAGGTAGGGCCCCAGCCGTTCACCCAGGCCCTCGGCGCGGGCGACCAGCCGGGCCACCGGCTCGGCGGGATCGCGTAGCCGCTTGATGTGCGTGAGGTAGCGGCTCACCTTGACGGCGACGACGAATCCGGCGGGCGTCTCGTCGCGCCAACGCTCGAACACCGCCCGCTCCGGCAGCCGGTAGAAGGCGTTGTTGACCTCGACCGCGGCGAACTCCTCGGCGAAGCGCTGCAGCCACGCCCGCTGCGGCAGCCCCTCGGGGTAGAGCACACCCCGCCAGTCGCGGTACTGCCAGCCCGACGTACCGACGATCAGCGGCATGGCCCGGGAGTACCTGTCCCCGTGAGCGCCTCAGTCGGGCAGCTCGAACTGGATCGAGGCCCGCTCCGCCAGGATCGGCCGCACCAGGTCGCGGATGAGCGCCTGGTGGTCCGGGTGGTCGCGGTAGGTCAGGTAGTCATCCACGGTGGCGAAGTCGCCCACGACCACGTAGTCGTACGTGGTCTCGTTGATGCCGGCATCCCGCCCGTGGCGGTAGTCGGCCATGGTGCCCACCGCGGCCGGCATCCCGTCGAGCCCGTTGGCGAGCGCCCGCACCTGCTCGTCGGTGGTGCCCCCGGCGAACCTGAACATCACAACGTGGCGCAGCGCCATCGGGCCTCCTCCCTCGTCGACCGCACCGCGCGACCGTGCCGGGCGACGTTACCGGCCCCGCGTCACCCGGTGATGGCCGTTCGATTCCGGCTTCCGTTCCGTGGGCGGGCGGCCGATAGCCTGGTGACTTGTCCATGCGCGGCTTCCTCGACCTCGTCAACGAGCGCGTCGTCGTCTACGACGGCGCCTTCGGCACCTACATACAGGAGCTCGGGCTCACGGCCGACGACTTCGGCGGTCCGCACTTCGAGGGCTGCAACGAGATCCTGGCGGTCACCCGGCCGGACGTCATCGCCGGGATGCACGAGGCACACTTCCGTGCCGGGGCCGACGTCGTGGAGACCGCAAGCTTCGGCGGCTTCGCCGTCCCCCTCGGCGAGTACGGGATCCCCGAGCGGGCCCACGAGATCAGCCTCGCCTCGGCCCGCATCGCCCGCGAGGTCGCCGACGGCCACGGTGGATTGGTCGCCGGCTCGATGGGCCCGGGGACCAAGTCGCCGTCGCTCGGGCAGATCCCCTTCACGGAGCTGCGGGACGCCTACGAGGTCATGGCCCGCGGCCTCATCGAGGGCGGGGCCGACCTGCTCATCTGCGAGACGCACTTCGACCTGCTGGCCGCCAAGGCCGCGGTCATCGGCGCACGGCGGGCCATGGCGGCCGAGGGTCGGCAGGTGCCCATCCAGCTGCAGGTGACGATGGAGCAAACGGGCACCATGTTGCTCGGCACCGAGATCGCCGCGGCGCTCACCAGCCTCGGCGCGCTCAAGCCCGACGTCTTCGGGCTCAACTGCGCCACCGGTCCGGCCGAGATGCACGAGCACCTGCGCCACCTGGCGGCCAACGCCCCGATGCCCATCTCGTGCCTTCCCAACATGGGCCTGCCGTCGGTCGTCGACGGCAAGATGCACTACGACCTCACCCCCGAGCAGCTGGTCGAATACCAGACGCGGTTCGTCACCGAGTTGGGCGTGCAGGTGGTCGGCGGCTGCTGCGGGTCGACACCCGAGCACATCCGGCAGCTGGCCGCCGCCGTCAAGGACCTCACGCCCGCCGGCCGCAATCCGAAGCCCGAGCCGGCGGCGACGTCCATGTTCAGCATGGTGCCGTTCCACCAGGACGCCAGCTTCCTGATCATCGGCGAGCGCACCAACGCCAACGGGTCCAAGAAGTTCCGCGACACGATGCTGGCCGGCGACTGGGACTCGTGCGTCCGCATCGCCCGGGACCAGGAGCGTGAGGGCGCCCACGTGCTCGACGTCTGCGTCGACTACGTCGGGCGCGACGGCACCGTCGACATGGACCAGCTGGCCAGCCGGTTCTCGACCCAGGTCACGGTGCCGCTGGTCCTGGACTCGACCGAGCCCCCGGTCATCGAGGCCGGGCTCCAGCGGCTGGGCGGCCGGGCGATACTCAACTCCGCCAACCTCGAGGACGGCGACGACGAGAGGAATCGCTTCGACCGGGTGTGCCGCCTCGCCCAGGAGTACGGCGCGGCCGCGGTCTGCATGCTGATCGACGAACAGGGCCAGGCGCGCGACGTCGAGTGGAAGATGCGGGTCGCCCACCGGATCCACGACCTGGCGACGAGGCGCTACGGGCTGGACCCCGGTGACCTGATCTTCGACGCGCTGACGTTCCCGCTGTCGACCGGGGACAAGGACCTGCGTGCCGACGCCATGCACACCATCGAGTCGATCCGCCGCATCAAGGCCGAGCTACCGGGGGTCTTCACCACGCTGGGCGTGTCCAACGTGAGCTTCGGCCTCTCGCCCGCCGCCCGCCACGTCCTCAACTCGGTGTTCCTCCACGAGTGCGTCGAGGCCGGGCTCGACTCGGCGATCGTGCACGCGGCCCGCATCATGCCGCTCAACAAGATCCCAGAGGACCAGGTCAAGGTCTGCCTGGACCTCATCTACGACCGCCGTGACCCGGCGACCGGCTACGACCCCCTGGCGGCCCTGCTCGACGTGTTCGCCGACGTCACCGTGGCCAAGCAGGAGAAGGAGGACCGCTCGGGCTGGCCCGTCGAGGAGCGCCTGAAGGCCCGCATCATCGACGGCGATCGCGACGGCCTCACCGAGGACCTCGACGAGGCGATGGGCGATGGCATGCCCGCGCTGGGCATCATCAACGACGTCCTCCTGGCCGGGATGAAGGAGGTCGGCGACCTGTTCGGGTCGGGGCAGATGCAGCTGCCGTTCGTGCTCCAGTCGGCGGAGACCATGAAGGCCGCAGTGGCCCACCTCGAGCCTCACATGGACAAGGTCGAGGGTGACTCCGGCAAGGGCCGCATCGTGCTCGCCACCGTCAAGGGCGACGTCCACGACATCGGCAAGAACCTCGTCGACATCATCCTCACCAACAACGGCTACGAGGTGCACAACCTCGGCATCAAGATCGGCATCGCCGAGATGATCGAGAAGGCCCTGGAGGTGAAGGCGGACGCCATCGGCATGTCGGGCCTGCTCGTGAAGTCGACGCTCATCATGCGCGACAACCTCGAGGAGCTGAACCAGCGCCAGCTGACCAACATCCCGGTGCTCCTGGGCGGCGCCGCGCTCACCCGCAGCTACGTCGAGCGTGACCTGCGCGACGTCTACGAGGGCCGGGTGTTCTACGGCAAGGACGCGTTCGAGGGCCTGCACGTCATGGATCGCCTGGGTGCCATCCGACGGGGCGCGGAGGCCGACGATCCCGAGTGGGGTCGGGTGGCGTCGGCGTCGCGGGTGCCGTCGCGCGCTTCGCTGGGCCTGGCCGAGAAGGGTTCGGGCGGGGACGAGGCCAAGGTGCCGAGCCGGTCGCCGGACGTGGTGACCGACAACCCGGTGTTCGCGCCGCCGTTCCTCGGCTCACGCATCGTCAAGGGACTGTCGATCGACGAGATCGCCGGCTTCCTCAACGAGACAGCGCTGTTCCGCAACCAGTGGCAGTTCCGGCCCGAGGCCAAGCGCGACGGGGGCACCGAGAGCGACGAGGAGTTCAAAGCCCGCATCCGGCCGGCGCTGCGAGACGAGCTCGCCCAGGCCAAGGCCGACGGCCTCCTCATCCCCCAAGTGGTCTACGGCTACTTCCCGGCCAACGGTGACGGCAACGACCTGGTCATCTGGGGCGACGAGAGCCGGGCCGAAGAACGGGCCCGGTTCTCGTACCCGCGCCAGACCAAGGCGCCTTACTACTGCATCGCCGACTTCCTCCGTCCGATCGACAGCGGCGCCCTCGACTACGCCGGCTTCTCCATCGTGACCATGGGCCCAGCGGTGTCGGAGCGAACGGCCAAGCTGTTCGCCGACGACCGGTACCAGGAGTACCTCCTGCTCCACGGCCTCGGCGTCGAGATGGCCGAGGCCCTCGCCGAGTACTGGCACCGGCGCATGCGGGAGGAGTGGGGCTTCGCCGACGAGGATGGGCCCACGCTCACCGGCCTGTTCCGCCAGCAGTACCGCGGCGGGCGCTACTCCTGGGGCTACCCCGCCTGCCCGGACCTCGAGGACAACGAGAAGGTCCTGCACCTGCTGGAGGGTGAGCGCATCGGGCTGGAGTGCAGCGAGGAGACCGGCTTCCAATACCAGCCCGAGCAGACCACGTCCGCCATCGTCTGCCACCATCCCCAGGCCAAGTACTTCGTGGCCCGCTGACGCTGCGCCGGAGATTCAACGCGAAGGGTGGTGTTGCGTCTCCCAACGTAGCGAGTTAAGCATTGGGTACCATGTCTGCACGGTCCGCGGTCGCTGGAACGGCCACCGTAGGGGTTTTGGTCGGCGTGCTCGGCAGCCCCCCGCTGGTCGACGCCGCGCAGGATCTCGCCGAACGCCACCACCTTCCGCTGACTGCGGCGACCTTCACTGACATTCCCAACTGGGATGTGTTCGAGAGCGGCACGACGGCCGAGGTGGTCTGGGGTGTGGTGCTCAAGCTGGCCGTGCTGTTCATCGTGGTCGCCCTGCTCACCGCCCTCGCCGGTCGTGCGTCCCACGGGGCCGCGTTCCTCGCGGGTTGGGGGAGCCTGGTCGTGGCGGCCGGGATGGCCGGCACCGTGGACTTCGCCTACCGCGACGCGGTGCTCGGGTCCGAGAACCCCTTCGGCGTCAGCTACTTCGACAACCTCCTGAGCGCCACGAACGTGGGCGCCGGCTTCGGTCTGTGGACCGGCTGGACGGTCGGCGCGGCCGTGGCGGTCGTGGCCAGCCTGCGCACCCGGGCGGTGTTGGCCCCCGGGGTCGCGACCGGCCCCATCGCCCCCTCGCCCGGCCGTGCACCGATCACGCCGCCCGCGCCGTGGTGGGCGGCCGACGCCTCCCCCTCGTCGCCGGTGGCATACGACGCGGCCTCGATATTCCCCCAGGTACCGCAGGAGGGGCCGCCGATGGCCGACGCCGGGGCGAGCGGCACGAGAGGCGACGCCAACCTGAATCCCACGCTCGCCACGCCCCTCGCTCGGGTGGGCGACGACGTTGACGGCACTCGCCCCATCCCCACGGTGGATGCGACGACGCCCAACGCAGCGATCCCCGACCCCACCGTGGTCAAGCCGGCCCTGACCAAACGCAGCGCCGCCGATCCCGGGCTGGCGCCGGGGCACTAGGCCTAGCCGGCGAGGAAGCTCAGCCGGACGCGGCGATCCGGGTTGTCGCCGTTGGTGTCGACCAGCACGATCGACTGCCACGTGCCGAGCGCCGGGCGCCCCCCGAGCACCGGGACGGCGATGCTGGGGGCGATGATCGCCGGCAGCAGGTGATCGGCGCCGTGACCGGCCGATCCGTGCCGGTGCCGCCAGCGGTCGTCACGCGGCAGGATCTCGCCTACGGCCGCCAGCAGGTCGTCCTCGGTCCCGGCGCCGGTCTCGATGATGGCGATGCCGGCCGTCGCATGCGGCACGAAGACCGAGACCAGGCCGTCGCCCCGGTCCCGGCAGAACCCGGTTATCTCCGCCGTGATGTCCACGACTGCGGGGCGGTGGCCGGTGTGCACGGTCAGCTCGGTCGACTCCATGGCGGCCGACCGTACGCCGTCCCACCCGCAGGACGCGGGTCAGAGCCTGGCGTCCTCGGGCAGTGCCTGCTCGCGCGTGAGGGTGCCCGCGAACAGGTCGCCGTGGTCCTCGATCCGGGCGATCACGTCCACCGCCTCGAACGACAGCGCGGCGCCGTCGGCGGCCGCTTCGACCTCCTCCCAGGTGACAGGCGTCGACACCGTGGGGCGAGGGCGGGCCCGGAGCGAATAGACGGCCACGGTCGTCTTGTGGCGGCTGTTCTGGCTCCAGTCCACGAACACCTTGCCCGGGCGCAGCGACTTGCGCATGTTGGACACCACGGCGTCGGGGTGGGCCCGCTCCAGCAACTGGGCCACCGCTTGGGCGAATCGGGAGGCCTGCTCATGGGTGTGCGGCCGGTTGAGCGGCACGTAGACCTGCAGGCCCTTCGAGCCTGACGTCTTCGGGAAGCCCTCCAGGCCGAGGCCCTCGAGCACGTGGCGCACGTCGAGCGCCACGTCGGCGCACTCCGGTATAGCCGCCGGCGCTCCCGGGTCCAGGTCGAACACGCACATCGTCGGGCTTTCGATGTCGACGCCGCGAGCCATGGGGGCGTGGATCTCGAGCGCCGCCATGTTGGCGGCCCATACCAGCGCGGGCGCCGAGTCGAGGCAGCAGTAGTGGATGCTGCCGTTGCGGTCGCCTGGCCCCAGGACCGTTCCGAGCCATCCGGGCCGGTGCGACGGGCAGCGCTTCTCGAAGAATGACCCGCCGTCGACGCCGTTGGGAAACCGCCGCAGGGTCACCCCCCGGTCCTCGAGGTGCGGCACCATCGCCGGCGCGATGCGGGCGTAGTACTCGATGACCTCAGCCTTGGTCGTCCCCGCCTCGGGATACAGGACCTTGTCGAGGTTGGACAGGGTGAACCTGCGCCCCTCGACCTCGACCGTGGCAGAACGCCCGGTGGTCCGTTCCGCCACTAGCGGGCCCTCGCGCCCACCGGCGCAGGCCGAGTGCCCACTAGGCCGACTTGCGCCTCGGCGCCGCCTTGGTCGACTTGGTCGCCTTGCTGGCCTTCGATGACTTGGTCGCCTTCGCCGCTTTGGTGGTGCGGCGCGCCGGCTTGGCGCCGTCCCCTTCGCCCTCACCCGATCCGCCGCCGCCCGCCGCCGCCTTCGCCGTAGGGTGGCGCTTGCGGGCCTCCTTGGCGTCACGCACGCTTGCCTCGAGCGCCGCCATGAGGTCGACGACCTTCTCCTCCGCGACGGGTGTGGGCGGTGCGACGACCTCCTCCTCGCCTGCGGCCTTGCGGTCGATGAGCTCGAGCACCTGGTTGCGGTAGGTGTCCTCGTAACGCTCCGGTTCGAACGGCTCGGTGAGCGAATCGATGAGCTGCTCGGCCATGCGCAGCTCCCGCTCGCTCACGTCGACGTCGTGCATGTCCTCGACCCCGTCGAGCTGGGCCGGGTCGTTGACCTCGTCGGCGTACACCATGGTCGACATGACCAACATCCCGTCCTTGGGACGCAACGCCGCCAGGTACTGCTTGGTGCGCATGACAAGGCGGGCGATCGCCACCTTGCCCTGCTCCTCCATGGCCCGGCTCAGCAAGGCGTAGGGCTTGCTGGCGCCCTTGTCGGGTGCCACGTAGTAGGCGGCGTCGTAGAAGAGCGGGTCGATCTCCTCCAGGTCGACGAACTGCTCGATGTCGATCGTGCGGGTGGCCTCGGGGTCCAGGGCGGCCAGCTCGTCGTCGCCCACCAGCACGTACTCACCCGACGAGAGCTGGTAGCCCTTGGCGATCGCCTCGTTGGGCACCTCTTCGCCGTCGGCAGCCGACACCTTCCGGTACTGGATCCGAGAGCCGGTGCGAGTGTCGATCTGGTTGAAGGACACGTTCTTGCGCGACACGGCGGTGAACAGCTTGATGGGGATGTTGACCAGCCCGAAGCTGATGGCGCCGCTCCACATGGCACGGGGCATGTTGGAAGTATGCCCTGATGCCGTCCCGCTGTGTCAGACGGCCGCCCCGCGAGCGCTCGGTTTCACGCCGTCGGGATGATGCGCGGCGACCGACCCATCCGTACCGTCGGATCGGACCGCGCCCCGGTATGGGTCGTCCAGAACGCGAGACGAGGAACGACACGATGGCAATTGGACCTGTTCAGCTCGTGGTGTTGGGTTTCAACCATCCGGACTTCCACGGTGAGATCATCGAGGAGTTGGAGCGGCTGCGGGAGGCGGACGCCGTTCGAGTGATCGACTCGCTCGTCGTGTACAAGGACGCCGAGGGAGAGCTCGAGGTCGAGCACCTCAGCAACCTGTCCACTGACGAGGCGATCGAGCTCGGTTCCAAGGTCGGCGCCCTGATCGGCCTCGGCATCGAGGGCGAGGAGGGCATGGAGGCCGGCGCCCTCGCAGGTGCCGAGGCGGCCGCCGAGGGTGCGCACGCGTTCTCGGAGGAGGAGGCGTGGGACGTCCTCCAGGACATCCCCAACGACTCCGCCGCCGCGCTCCTTCTGCTGGAGCACCACTGGGCGGTGCCGCTTCGGGACGCGATCATGCGCGCCGGCGGTTTCCGGATCAGCGACGGGTTCATCAGCCCGCTCGACCTCGTGGAGATCGGCCTACTCTCGGCTGACGAGGCGAACGAACTTCACGCCGTCGAGACCGCGCGTGGCTGATCCGGCCAGCGCACGGCTCGCTGCTTCGACAACCGGAGGTTGAGATGTTCGGATCCCGTAGAGTCGCTCGACGCACCTCTCGGCGCACCGCTCGGCGCGTCTCGCGTCGCCGCTTCTAGCCCTTCGCGACGACAGGCAGGGGCCGTTTACTCGCGCCACGCGACCCTTGACCCGCCCAGTGCGAGCAGGGCGGGTTGCTCCTGGGTCACTGGCGGACGGGAGGAACGATGTCCTTCAGGCTGTCGCTTTTCGGCTCATCCTTGCCATTCAGCAATCTGCCGGAGTTCTCCGGCTCTGGAGATGGCGTGGTGGGAGTCGCCTGCACGGGCGCGGTCCCTCGCACCGGGACCCGAATCCCCGGGCAGGTCGTCACCGAGCTGCGGCCCGACCTGACCTACTTGCGGATCATGCGAAACGATGGCTTGGCGATCACCGGCACCGTGCGGATCAACTGCGTGCTCGAAGTCGAGGACACCCAGGCAGGCAACGCCGCGTTGGACCGACTGCAGCAAGCCGCCAGCTAGCCGGAGACGTCGACCGTGGGGAAGCAGCCGAGACCGTTCCAAAGGGTCCGGGTGAGCAGGTCGGCGGCCTCTTCGAGCGAGCACGCCCGGTGTTCGACCCACTCGCTCGCGCCGGCCTCGAGCATGCCGATGACGCCCCGGGCCAGCAGCCGCTCCACGGGACCCCCGCCCCAGGTGTCAGCGATGCACTGGATTCGAGCGCGTCGCGCCTGCTGCACGGCGGGGTGCTCCAGGGCACCGCAGGCGGCGAACAGGGGCCAAGACGCGGCGTTGTCGCGTACCAGGCGCAGGTAGCGGTGCACGAGGGCACGTAGCCGGACCTCGTCCACCGGCACGTCGTTGAGCAGGCTCGACAGGTCCTCGTCGAGCCCGGCCAGGCTGTGGAGGTACACGGCTGCCAGCAGGCCGCCCCGGTCGCCGAAGTAGGCGTAGACCAGCGAGCGCGACACGCCGGCGGCGTCGGCGACCTCCTCGAACCGCACCGTGTTCGGATCGCGTCCACGAAAGATCGTGGACGCTGCCTCGACGATCTCGGCCCGGCGCCGCTCGGGTTCGAGGCGCCGGCGGCCCGGCGCCGACCGGGCGGGCCTGTGGGTCGACGGCGCGGCGGATTCGGCGGGCGACGACATGGTGGACCGGCGCCTAGCCCTGCGCCGCCGTCACCTCCACGGGCGTGGCCGACGCCTGCTCGCCCACCAACGGGAAGTGGCAGGCGACGAACTGGCCCTCGGCCACCTCGCGGGTCTGGGGCTCCTCGGCCGCGCACAGCTCCTGCGCCCGCGGGCAGCGGGTGCGGAACCGACATCCGCTGGGCGGAGCCAACGGCGAGGGCAGATCGCCGGCGGCGAGCCCGCCGGAGCTGGCCGGGGCCTCCGGATCGGGGACCGGGATCGATGACAGCAGCGCTGCGGTATAGGGATGGGCGGGACTGGTGTAAAGCCGGTCGGGCGCCGCGACCTCGCAGATCTTGCCGAGGTACATGACCGCGACCCGGTCGCTGATGTTCTTCACGACCGCCAGGTCGTGGGTGATGAAGATCAGCGTCAGCCCGTAGCGCTCCTTGAGGTCCTCGAGCAGGTTGAGGATCTGCGCCTGCACCGACACGTCCAGGGCCGACACCGGTTCGTCGCAGATCACGAGATCGGGCTCGAGGACCAGGGCGCGGGCGATGCAGATGCGCTGGCACTGCCCGCCCGAGAACTCGTGCGGTCGCTTGTCGCGCGCCACGTCGGGATCGAGCCCGACGGCCTCGAGCACCTCCTCGACGCGGGCCCGGCGCTCGGCGTCGGTGCCCCGTCCCCAGATCTTGAGAGGTGCCTCGACGATGTCACGGACCCGGCGCCGAGGGTTGAGCGACGAGATCGGGTCCTGGAACACGATCTGCATCTGGGGCCGCACGGCTCGGAGCCGCTCCCCGACCAGGGAGGTGAGCTCGTGGCCGGCGAACGTCACCTTCCCGCTGGTTGGCTTGGGCAACTGGATCACCGCCCGGGCGGTGGTCGACTTGCCGCAGCCCGACTCGCCCACCAGGCCCAGGGTCTCGCGCTCGGCGACGTCGAAGCTCACGTTCGCCACCGCCGACACGTGGCGCCCCGGGCCCGCCGGGAAGTCCACGACCAGATTCTCGACCCGGAGGAGCATGTCGTCGCCCGGGCGGAGGTGTGCGGTCCCGCTGCCGGCCATCACTCGTCTCCTGTGACCACGCTCGCGTCGCCGGCGACCGCCAACTGCGCCTGCGGCACCTCGGCGGCCAGGTTGCGCTCCAACGCCTCGCGCCCCGCCTCCGTGCCGACCGGGTACCAGCAGCGATACACGTGACCGGGGTCGTCGGACTCGATCAGCGGTGGCTGCTCCTCGCGGCAGCGGTCCTGGGCGTACGGGCAGCGGGGCGCGAACCGGCAGCCACGGGGCGGATCGATGAGGTCGGGCGGCCGGCCGGCGATGACGTTCAGCCTCGTGTGGCTCGGGTTCTCGAGCCGCGGGATCGACTGCACCAGCGCCGCCGTGTAGGGCATCCGCATCTTGGCGAACAGGGATTTCGTGGGCGCCTTCTCGACGATCTGGCCCGCATACATGACCGCGATCTCGTCGGTGTGACCGGCGACCACACCGAGGTCGTGGGAGACGAGCACCATCGCCATCTCACGGTCGCGCTGCTGCTGGCGCAGCAGGTCGAGGATCTGCGCCTGCACGGTCACGTCGAGCGCCGTGGTGGGCTCGTCCGCGAACAGCAGCTTGGGACCGCAGGCAAGCGCGACCGCGATCACGACCCGCTGGCGCATGCCGCCGGACAGCTCGTGGGGGTACTGGCGCAGCCGCCGTGCCGGCTCGGGGATGTTGACCGACCGGAGCATCGCCAACGCAGTCTCCTGCGCCTCGGCGCGATCCATGTCGAAGTGGAAGTCCAGCGACTCGGTGATCTGCTTGCCGATGCGCATCACCGGGTTGAGCGACGTCATGGGGTCCTGGAACACCATGGCGAGCTGGGTGCCCCAGAACGAGCGCAACTCGGCCGGGCCCATCTGGTCGAGCCGGTGGCCGTCGAAGCTGATCGTCCCCTTGCGGGTCACGTTGCGACTCGGCAGCAGTCCCATGATCGAGCGGGACAGCACCGACTTGCCGCAGCCCGACTCGCCGACCAGCCCGAGAGTACGGCCGCGATCGAGCGTGAACGACACGCCGTCGACCGCCTTGACCGTGCCCCGGGGCGTGTTGAAGTAGGTGGCGAGCCCGTCGACGTCAAGCAGGACCCGCCCGCTCGGCGGGTGGATCGCCTGCTCGGCGTGGGCCACGTGCTTGCGACCGTTGCGCAGCAACTTCACAGCGCACTCTCACGCACGTCGAACCGAGCCCGCACGATGTCGCCCAGGTAGTTGAGGGCGAGCACGGTGAGGAAGATCGCGACCGTAGGCACCATCACGATGTGGGGGGCATCGCGCAGGTCGGACCGGCCCTCGGCGATCATGTTGCCCCACGACGGCGTGGGCAGCTGGATGCCGATCCCGAGCACACTCAGCCCGCCCTCGGCGACGATGACCACGGCGATGCCGAGCAGCGCGATCGAGAACATCGCCGGCAACACGTTGGGCAACACCTCGCCGATCATGATCGAGCGGTTTCGGGCGCCGATGGCTCGGGAGGCCGTCACGAACTCGCGTTGGCACCACGACAGCGTGCTGGCGCGCGTGATGCGCCCGAGGACCGGAATCGACACGACGCCGAGGGCGAGGATCAGCACCACCATCCGCCGCGTGCTGCTCACGCCGCCGCCGGCGAACACGGTGACGAGCGTGACCGCCAGGATCAGCTGCGGGAACGAGAGCAGCACATCGAACAGTCCGGTCAGCCCGGTGTCGGCCCGGCCGCGGAAGTAACCGGCGATGAGCCCGAGCGCTCCGCCGACGATGAGGCCGAGCAGGACCGCAGACACGGCCAGCAACAGCGTCGCCCGCGAGCCCCAGATCACCCGGCTCAGCACGTCGCGGCCGAGGCCGTCACCGCCGAGGAGGTGGCCCTCGGTGCCCGGTCCCTGCTTGGCGATCGAGGCGATGCTGGCGTCGGGGTCGTCGATGGGCAGCACGGGCGCGAGCAGCGCCAGCGCCACCACCAGGCCGAGCCACGTGATGGCCGCCAGGCCACCGACGCCGAGGCGACCGCGCCGCACCACGCGCTCGGCTTCGGGCTGAGGGCCCTCGACCGCCGCGACCAGGTCGACGGGTTCGAGCGTCGACGTCGGGATGAGCGGCGGTGCAACCGGTGCTGCGGGATCAGGCTCGGGCATGGCGGATCCTCGGGTCGAGCACGGCGTAGAGGACGTCGACGAGGAAGTTGATGAGCACGTAGCCCACGGCGATGATCGCCACCAGGCTCTGGAGGGCGATGTACTGCCGGGCGTTGATCGCCTCGAACAGCAGCGTGCCGATGCCGGGCAACGAGAAGATGACCTCGACGATCACGGCGCCGCCGATCAGCACGCCCACGTTGAGGCCGGCGACCGTGAGCAGCGTCAGGCTGGACGGGCGCAGGGCGTGGCGCCAGAGGACGCGGCTCGGAGAGATGCCCTTCGACTTCGCCATGGTGATGAAGTCCTCTTGCAGGGTGGCGATCATGTCGCTGCGGAGTAGCCGCATGTACACCGCGATCTGCCCGACCGCCAGGGCGATGGCGGGCATGGCCATGCGGCGGAAGTGCTCGACGAGGTCGTCGCTGGGTTTGACGTAGCCGCTGACCGGTAACCAGCCCCATCGCACGCCCACGTAGTAGGCGAGAATGAGCGCGAGGGCGAAGTTGGGGATGGCCAGGAGCCCGAACGCGGTGGCGTTGGCACCCTTGTCGAACCGCGATCCCGCCCGGTAGGCGGTGAACACGCCGAGCGGGATGGCGATGACCAGCGCCAGCACCTGCGCCTCGACCATGAGCTGGAGCGACACTGGCAGGGCATCGCGTACCCGGTCCGCGACCGGCCGGCCGCCTGTGACGCTGTAGTAGTTGCCGAGGTCACCTGTGACGAAGTTGCCGACCCAGCGGCCGTACTGCACGTAGACCGGATCGTCGAGCTGGAGGTCCTTCCGCAGCGCCTCCCTCTGTTCCTCGCTGGCGAACCCGGCGATGGCGTCCACGGGGTCGCCGGGCAGCATGCTGGTCAGCGTCGCCACGAACAGCGTGACGAAGAAGAGGACGACGACCAGGTGCGCCAGGCGGCGCAGAATCATCCGCAACGCGAGCCCCCGTTGTCTACTGCTCGACCCACATGTAGGCCACCGGGTGCCCCACGGCCAACCCGGGGAACGGTTCCGCGCTGGTGGGACCCTCGCCCGGTACCCCGTGCACGTCGGGAGCGGTCGCGACCGTCCACGGCGTGTAGTAGATCCAGAGGTTCCAGACTTCCTCGGCGAAGCGCCGGTTGAGGTCTTCGTAGATCCCCTGGCGGGCGTCGTCGTCTGGGGTCGTGCGTCCCTCCTCGAGCAGCCGGTCGATCTCGGGATCGTTGAACCGGGCGAAGTTGACGGGGTTCGGCGGGGTGCCGTCGAAGGACTTCCACCACACGTACTGCGTGTCGGGGTCACCACCGGGATGGTTGCGCCAGCCGATGGCCTCGAAGTCGCCGCTGATGGCGCTGTCGATCTGGGTCGACTGGTCGACCGTGATGATCTCGACGCTCATGCCCACGGCCTCGGCCTCCTCCTTGAGGAACTGCCCCTGCTCGATCGTCGCCTGGGCCTGCGTGGTCGTGTAGGTGAACGAGAGCGGTTGGCCGGTCTCCTCCTCATACTCGTTGACGAGCTTCTCGGCCTGATCGGGGTCGTAGGCGGGGAAGCCGCTGTCGTCGAGGTTCCCGATGTTGCCCGGGGCGAACGGCCCGGTGGCCTGGGTGAGGATGCCGTCGCCGAGGATGGCGTTGAAGTCCTCGAAGTTGAGCGCGTACGCCACCGCCTGGCGGGCCTTGACGTTGTCGAACGGCGGCTTCGACGAGTTGAGCATCACATAGGAGACCTCGCCGAAGTCCGACGACTCGTAGCCGTTGACCTCGCCCGACTCGGTGCGGTCACGAAGCTCGGACACGGTCTCGGGGTCGCTCGTGTGCATGGCGTTGATCTCGCCCGAGAGCAGGGCGTTCTCGCGTTGCGCCACCTCGACGATGGGCCGGAACTCGATCTCGTCGAGGTACGGAAGCTGGTTGCCCTCGGCGTCGGTGGCCCAGTAGTTGGGGTTCTTCTCGGCCTGGAAGTGCTGGTTGGGCACCCAGTCGGTGAGCATGAACGGCCCGGTGCCGATGAGGTTGCGGTCGCACGACTGGGCGTCGTCGAGCTGTGCCTGCGCCATGATGCCCACGCGGCCGCTGCCGTAGAGGTAGGCGTCGAACGCCACCCAGGGCTCGTGCATGGTCACCGAAACCGTCAACGGGTCGACGACGTCGACGCTGGCGATGTTGGCGAACGTGAACACGAACAGCAGGGGGTTGCGGGGCGGGTACTGCCCCCGGTAGGCGTCGAGGTTGTTCTTGACCACGTCGGCCGTGAGGTCGGTGCCGTCGTGGAACTTGACGCCGTCGCGCAGGGTGATCGTCCACTGCGTGTAGTCGGCGTTGGGCTCGACGGACTCGGCCAGCCAGGGCTCGTAGTCACCCTCGGCGTTCGGGCGGGTCAGGGTGTCGTAGATCGCATCGGCGACCATGATCCCGCCGATGGCGAGCTGCGCCTCGGGGAGGCACCAGCCGTCGGTCGTCTCGGCCTCGAGCCCGTAGTCGACCTTGCCGCCCGGGGTCGGGGTGCCCTCGTCGCCGCCGGCGGCGTCCCCGCCGCCACCGCCTCCGTCGTCGCCGCCACCGCCACACGCCGCGGCCACCAGGGCCAGGGCGAGCACGTATGCCACTCGGTGGAACCTCTTTCGACGCACTGCTGTCGAAGCCACGTCATCCCCCTTGCGTGACGAGCGTCACAACAAGCGGAAGCTAGGTGGCGGGCTGGACTCGTGTCAACAGTCGATCCGATGACGAACAGCCAGGGTGACGGTGAGACGACCCGGGGGTGAACACCAGACGAGCGCCAGGGTGTCAGGAACTGACAAGCTGCCGGAATGGTTCGCCGCCAACCTCGTCTCGTCCTCCTGCTTGCCGCCCTGGCGGTCGTGTCCCTGGTGGCGAGCGCCTGCCGGCCGATCGCTGCGGTCGGAGGCGCCGACGTCCACGGCCGGGGACCCAAGGTCACCATCAATCAGATCCAGGTCCTGGCGTCGCACAACAGCTATCACGTCGAGCCCGAGCCGGCGCTGCTCACGGCGCTGCGTTCCGCGCTGGGCGCCGCAGCCGACGCATTCGAGTACACGCACCGGCCCCTGGCCGACGAGCTCGACGCCGGCGTGCGCCAGGTGGAGCTCGACGTGTTCGTCGACGAACCCACCGGCGGCCGTTACGCGAACCCCAAGCTGGTGCCGCTGCTCGGCCTCGATCCCGTCGACCCCGCGCTCGCCGGTCCGGGCCTCAAGGTCCTCCACGTGCAGGAGGTCGACTACCGCTCGACCTGCCCCACGTTGGTCGACTGCCTGGACGACATCCGGGACTGGTCCCACGATCATGCCGGCCACCTGCCGATAACGATCCAGATCGAGGCCAAGGACGACGTCATCCCCGACCCGGCCGGCCTCGGCTTCGTGCAGCCGTTGCCCTGGACGGCCCCGGACTTTGCCGACCTCGAGGCCGAGATCCACTCGGTCTTCGGCGACGACCGGATCATCAGTCCCGGGGACGTCAAGGGCCGGTCGCCCAGCCTGGCCGAGGCCGTGCGCAAGGGCCGCTGGCCGACCCTGGACGAGGCCCGGGGCCAGGTCATGTTCGTGCTCGACGACAAGGGCGCCAAGCGCGACGCCTACCGGGCCCAGGTCCCCGACGTCGACGACCGGCTCATCTTCGTCGACGTGCCGCCGAGCGATCCCGATGCTGCGGTGACGGTCGTCAACGACCCCATCGGCGACGCCGCTCAGATCCGCGACCTGGTCGCCCGGGGCTTCATCGTCCGCACCCGGGCCGACGCCGACACCGTGGAGGCCCGCAGCGGCGACACCACCAGGCGGGAGGCCGCCTTCGCCAGCGGCGCGCAGTACGTGTCGACCGACTACGTCTTCCCCGACGACGACTTCGGCACCGGCTACGTGGTCGACCTGCCGGGGACCGGTGCGGCCCGCTGCAACCCCGTCAACGCTCCGAAGCGGTGCGAGAAGGCCGACCTCAGCGGCTGACCGGCGGCCGCTGTACCGGCGCTCCGCTCCGCCTCGGGGAGATCCCCGATGGGCCCTGTCACTCCGGCCCGACCCCCGCCGCCGCCCCTGATGGCGTCGGTCCGCCGACCGAGCCTGTCACATCTGAGCCGTACAGTTCGTCAAACAAGGACCAGGGGGGTAGGAGCGCGGCGGCACCTACCCCCCGGTCCGTCCATGGGGACGGGTCAGACCAGGCGGCGGTCGGTGGCCCAGCGGGTGAGCTCGTGGCGGCTCGACAGCTGGAGCTTGCGCAGCACCGACGACACGTGGGTCTCGATCGTCTTGATCGACACCTGCAGCCGGCGGGCGATCTCCTTGTACGTGTAGCCGCGCGCCAGGAGCCGCAGCACCTCCCGCTCGCGTGGCGTGATCTGGTCGAGCTCCGGATCGAGCGAGGTGCCCGGGGGTAGGTCGCCCGCGAAGGCGTCGAGCACGAACCCGGCCAGGCGGGGCGAGAACACGGCGTCACCCTCCCGCACCCGCTCGACGGCCTGGGCCAGGTCGTCGGCTGCGATCGTCTTGGTGACGTAGCCGCGGGCGCCGGCGCGTATGACCGCGATCACGTCCTCGGCGGCGTCGCTCACCGACAGGGCCAGGAACACGACGGCCGGGTGCGTCCGGTGGACCGCCTCGATGACGGCCCGCCCGCCGCCACCCGGCAGGTGGACGTCGAGCAGCACCACGTCGGGTCCCGTGTCCCGGATGCCCTCGACCGCCGACTCGACGTCGACGGCCTCGCCGACGATGTCAAGGTGGCCCGAGAGCTCGGTGCGCACGCCGGACAGGAACAGCCGGTGGTCGTCGACCAGGAACACGCGGGTCAGCGGGGTTGACGTCACGGCGTCGACTCGGTGTGGAGCGCCAGCTCGAAGGTCACCTCGGTGCCCTCGCCGGGAGCGCTGTGCACGTGGGCCCGGCCACCGTGGCGGGCCATGCGTCGGACGATCGAATGCGTGATCCCGCGGCGGTCACCGTCGACGGCCGTGGGGTCGAATCCCCGGCCCCGGTCCCGGACGAACGCCTCGATCCTGGAATCCCCGACCACCTCGGCGTACACCGACACCTCGTCGCCACCGCTGTGACGGGCGGCGTTGAGGACCGCCTCGCGCACCGCCGCCACGAGGGCGTCGACATGCTCGTCGAGGGGGCAGTCGCCGACGACAACCACGTCGACCGCCCCGCCGTGGTCGGCCTCGACCTCGTCGGCGACACCATCGAGTGCCGTCGCCAGCGTGCCGGGGCCGTCCGACGACGAGGATCGACGGCCGTCGTACAGCCAGGCCCGCAGCTCCCGCTCCTGCCGCCGCGCCAGGCTGCGTGCCTGCTGGGGCGCGTCGGCGTGGCGCTGGATCAGGGCCAGGGTCTGCAGTACCGAATCGTGCAGGTGGGCGGCCATGTCGGCTCGCTCCTCGTTGCGGATCCGCTCCCGTCGCTCCTCGCCGAGCTGGCGCACGAGCCGCGCCACCCACGGGCTGAACAGCAGCGCGCCGCCCAGGATGGTGGCCAGCACCGCGATGCCGACGTTGCCGACGGCGGCCAGCGCGTCGTTGGAGGCGAGGAAGGACCCGATCCCGGCGATCAGCAGGCCGGCGCCGACGAGCACTCGGACCCAGACCACCCAGCCGCCGCGAAAGGCCTCGACGGGATTGCCCGGCAGCCGCGTCGCCGCCTCCCGCCAGCGGGCCCGATCGCTGTCGCCCGCCCGCGCCAGGACCAGGCCGATGCCCGTGGCCGCCACCGCCGCCGGCCACACGACCTGATCGGGGAAGAATGGCGTGACCCAGCGGACCAGCAGCAGCGCCCCGAGGGTGATGCAACCCACCGCCAGGGCGAGCTCGCTGCTGCGCTTGGTGCCCGTACTGGCGGCGGTCGCCGCGGGATCGCCGGCGCCGGCGGCTTCCTCGGGCAGGACCGCCCACGCCACGAGGTAGAGGAGCAATCCGGCGCCGTTGGCCAGGGCCAGGATGCACGCCGCCAGCCGCACCACGATGGGATCGACGCCGAGCCACCGCGCCACGCCCGCGCAGACACCCGCCACCATGCGTTCGTCGCGGCGGCGGACGAGGCCGTGGGGAAGGCCGGTGAGCGGTGGTCGGGGATGCGAGCCCATCGGTGGGTTCGGGTGCTCC
>JBKPHE010000020.1:0-19785 GCA_046744485.1 Actinomycetota bacterium
AACCAACGGCCACGCAAGGCCCTCAGGCCAGCTACCAACCAACTCATCGTCTGCCCGCCTCTCCCCGACTGCGTCGCACCCGCTCACACAGCCGTCGGCGTTACGCCAATCTTCGCGCCGCTTCGCCGCGTACATGCGTCACAACGAAATCCGTCCCGAACACCGGCCGCGGCCACCCGAGCGGTGGGCGGGTAGCACGCCCATAGCTCTCCGTGAACGGTGGCTCGCTGCGGTCGAACGAGCGGTACCAGTCTCGATCCTGAGCGCCCCCCGCCCGTCTTGCACGAGCGCAATACGCGCCGATATGCGTGCCTCCAGCTTGCCGAGGGACGAACGTTCTGCGTTCACGATCTGTGCGCGTCGCTGATGCGCCGGGCGGGTGCCGATCGATGCTCCTACCTTCCTCAAGAGCCAATGTTCGGGCGCGTTGGGAACAGCTGGCGGCGCATGTAACAGGGGGAGCTCGCCGAGCCAACGGGGTTGCCATTCGTGGCCCTCCTTGATGTGGACTCATCCTCGACACGGATGGGTTCGTCAAGATCGAGAAGCGCTGGACAACCATCCTCGTCAAGTGGCCAGCCAGCTGAACCGCTGATCGACGCGGTCGTATCGAGAACTCGTCGGCCGACCCGATCGACGCGTCGGCTGCCGACGTCACCGTGTTGGGTCCCGCCAGAACGACGCCCGCGTGAACACCACCGGCGAATGCGGAATCGGTCGGGCGTCACCCCCACGCTGCGTCGAGACGAGCACCTACCGCCCGCGCGTTGCCCCCCGATTGTTGAAGATGGGGCAATCTGATTCCCTCGGTGGGAGGCGTTTGCTTTTCCTGAGCATGAGCGCGACGGTGTGACAAGGCTCGCGGGGTAGGGCGAATGCCGTGTGCGAGTGAGGCGAGCGAGGCGGTGCGGTCGCTTCGAGGGCGACCCGTGGACCCAACTCGGCGCGAGCCGACACCAGCTCGGTCCAACTTCAGGACCGGAAGGGGGCTCCGATGAGGCGCCATCCTGCTCGTCCGCCGCACCGACCACGACAACTACGCCCTCCTGGGCGTGACCCTCTGCGGCTGCCAAGCCAAGCTGGCAGTCACCCTGACCCCAAGGGCACGTCCCTGCTGATCCCGGCGACCCTGTCGGTCGACTGCCTGATCGACGACAAGATCCCAACCAGCGCGGAAGAAGGCATCCGGCTCAACGTCAAGAACTTGATCAACTTCAACAAGACCGTCCACGGCGGCCTCACCTTTTCATCCCGCAGGAGTGACGGCAGCTCGTCCTTGCACTTCCCGGGGATCCTGTTAGATCGACGGCGTACTTCGCGTCGACAATCCCGGCGGGTGGGCAGCCCGCGAGGCATGAAGGCAGCCGGTTCAACGTTAAGGGCATCACCTTCAACCAGACCGAGCACAGCGGTTTCACCGTCTTCATCGCCGACCGACGGGAAGGCGGTGGCTCAGCGTCGGGACGAGAGCCCGTACATGGAGACTCTGGCTGAATTGGAGGAGGAGAGATGAGACGAGTGCTTGTTGGTGTGCTCATGGTATTGGCCGTGACCATGCTGTTTTCGGCTCCCGCGGTGGCCGAGGGTCCCGATATGGTCAGCGGGGGCGGCCGGGGGACCGTCGACGGGACGGCCCCCTTCTCACAGTTCGGGTTCCAGGTGGCACGTCATTCCGACCGCAGGGTCACCGGGCACTTCAACTGTCTGATGGCAGGCGCCTCCCAGTTCCCGGGCTTCGATCTCATGGCGGTGCGAGGCCAAGTCAACAACGTCACCTTCGCTGGCGACACCGTCACGTTCGAAGGCACCGGGATGTTCCAGACGGGCAACCAAGGAAAGTCGCCCGCGACGTTCCGAGTTGTCGTCACCGAGGGCGGACCGGGCGAGGGAACATTTCAGCTCACCCTGTTCACACCGTTCCTGTTCGAGCTCCCAACAGAGCAGGTGCTCAACGGGCGGATCGACGTTCGCTGATCGGGAGGAGCAAACGATGAATAGGAAGCGAGTTCTTTCCCTGGCGGCTCTTAGGTGCTGATCGCGGTCGCGGTCTCGATCCTCGCCGCAGGCGTTGCCCGCGGCTCCGACAACCACTAGATGCGCTCCCGACCGCAGTCATCAGAAGAGGAGGGATGCCTCTAGCACAACTGCTCAGGGGAGCGCGTGCACCAAAGAAGGGAGTTACGACATGAAACGCAAGAGGCTCACCTGGCTTGGAGTGGGAGCAGTATTGGCGGCGACGGCCGCTCTCCTGGTTCCCATGATCGCCGGCAGCGCCGCCGGCGGCGCGGCAACCCACCCGAACCGCTGGGACCTCATCGACGTCGACTTCGCCGCAGGTAGCGTCGCGGCCGGCGGCATCGCGTCGGCCCGCGCCAACGACAACTCCAAGATCACCCTCACCGGCTCCGGGACCTTCCACGCCAACTCCGGCAAGTCGCAGGACGTGAGCGGCGGAGGGACGTGGCAGACGTTTAGCCCCGGAGGCGCTCCCACCGCAAGTGGCACCTACGAGGTCACGGGGTTCGTCGACTTCGAGCTGGCGCCCGGGACGCCGCCCCTCCCGATCGACCTCATCGGCAATCTCGCCGACGTCCGTGCCGGTCTTGCGGTGCTGCGCATCGCCTACTCCGACGGCAGCGACGGCACCCTCGTCATCAGCTGCCACCTCGTCGGGACCCCGGATACGGTCTTCGAGGGGATCACCGCCACGAAGGGCTTCGTCGACTACTGGAACCCGGAGGCGCCGCCCGCTCCACCCGGGAACGCGAACCGGACGATTTTCCACGTCCTCACGTAGCGGCCCCTGAGGAAGGCCCGGCAGCCCGGGGCCGCCCAGCGATGGATGGCCCTGGGTGCCGGGCCCCCCGGCCATCCTCGTCTTGGGAGTGGGATCTCTTCGCCGACCGAGACACTTGGCCCGGGATGAGGACGGCGGCGCTTCTGACGGCGCTGGGTGACGGGCGGATAGCCGCCGCGGCTGGATTGGTTGACCGCGGGGTGACGGTTTCGCTCGGCCGAGCGCTCAACACGAAGGGGGCATAGACAACCCCGAGCCGGCCCATCACGAGATGACCATGCTGACCGACGTCGACATCGGATCCGGAAGCGTGCGCTTCGCCAAGGACTACGTCGGCGTCGACTACCACAACGAGGGGCACAGCCACATCGACGCCTTCTGTCATGTCGCGTACGACGGCATGCTCTATGGAGGAATCCCTGATGCAGAGGTCACCTCCCGAGGGGCGGTGGCCGGCGCGATCGACCTGCTGCGCGATGGCCTGGTCGGTCGCGGGTGCTCCTCGACATACCCGGCGTCCGAGGCGTCCGCTGGCTCGAGCGGGGCGAGCACGTGTTCGCCGACGACCTCGACGCAGCAGAGAGGGCGCAGGGCGTCGGCGTCGAGGCCGGCGACGTCGTCCTCGTCCGCACCGGACACGCGCACGGTCTCACCGAGCTTGCGCCGTGGGACACGAGCAAGCGCAAGGCCGGCCTGCACCCGAGCGCGGCCCGATTCCTCACAGGCCGACGCGTCGCCGCCCTCGGGTCCGATGGAAACAACGACACGGCCCCGAGCACCACCGAAAGGGGTTGCGTACCCGATCCACGTCCTCGCGCTCAACGCCATGGGATCCACCTGCTCGACTACCTGCAGTTCGAGGACCTTGTCCCGTGTGCGAGGCGGCCGAGCGGTGGGAGTTCCTCGTCGTCGCCTCACCGCTGCGAATCGAGGGCGGCACCGGTTCGCCGGTCAACCCGATCGCGATCCTCTGACACGTGTTCATCTGCAGCGACGTTCGAGCCGTCGCGGGCCACGTGGAGGCAGAAAGACCGGCTCACACGTCCGGATAGACGAGCACGGCGATCATGCCTCGCGGGGCGTGACCCGGTCGCGGAGCCTTCCGCCGGAGTAGGGCGCCTCACCCGCGGCGCGTGCCCTCAAACCCTTCGCCGGTTCCCATCCGATTCGGACCTCGACGCCGAATGCATGTGGGATGGTGGCAGGCAGTGCGACCTGCGGAACCACCATCGCCGTAACGAAGCCCGAGAGCGGCCCGGCAGTGCGTCCGGGTGGAAGCCAAGGAGGGACCATGGCGGCTGACTCGGCACGTGACCCTGCGAACGACATGACCCGTAGGCGATTCCTGGGGAGAGCCGGCGTCGCTGCGGGGGGAACGGCATCGCTGGCGATGATGGGTCCGGCCCCTGTCGGTCGGGCGTTGATCGCCGGAGGCGAATGCCGCGACCGTCCGGAGGAGTTCGACGCCGCCGTGCCCACGGCGTGGTTCGACCTGTCCCGGACCTTGGTGAGGACGACCCCCGGGTTCACTCCGCCGGTGGCATCGCGTGCCTTCGCGTACATCGGAGTGACGCTCTACGAGGCGGTCGTGCCCGGGTCTCGCCGGTACCGGTCCCTCCGGCTGGTGCTGCCTGGTCTGCACGTCAGGCAGAGCGCTGGTGACGACCTGCACTGGCCGACGGTGGCGAACTCGGCCCTCGCCTCGATGATGCGGTTGCTGTTCCCGACGACCAGCGATGGCAACAAGGCTGCCATTGACGCGCTCGAGGCGTCGTTCCCCGACCCATCCCGGCGCCGCGTGAAGCGATCGACCCTGAGTCGCTCGGTCGACCGCGGTCGATCGGTTGCCCGGACCGTCTTCGAGTGGTCGAGCACCGATGGTGGCCACGAGGGCTACCTGCACAACTTCCCTACCGACTACGTGCCCCCGGTCGGGCCCGGGTTGTGGGTGCCGACACCGCCGGCGTTCCAGCCTGCCCTCCAACCGTTCTGGGGGAAGAACCGGTGCTTCGCCATAGCCTCGGGCGCAGCCTGCCCGCCCGCGCCTCCCACGGCCTACTCCGAGGACACCTCGTCCGGCTTCTTCGCCGAGGCACGCGAGGTCCACGACGCGGTGAACAATCGCACGCCGGAGCAGGAAGCCATCGCCCTGTTCTGGTCCGACGACCCAGGCGTGACCGCCACGCCGCCGGGCCACTCGGTGTCGATCGCCACCCAGGTCCTACGGCTGGAGCGGGCGTCGCTCATGGAAGCCGCCGAGACCTACGCCAAGCTCGGATTGGCGGTCGCCGATGCCTTCGTCGCCTGCTGGCACGCCAAGTACCGGTACAACCTGGTGCGCCCCATCACCTACATCCAATCGCTCATCGACAGCGACTGGCTCCCGCTGCTCAACACTCCCCCGTTCCCGGAGCACACGTCCGGACACTCCGTCCAGTCCGGTGCGGCGTTCCAGGTGCTCGCCGACCTGTTCGGTGACCGGTACTCCTTCGACGACCACACCCACGACGAGCGTGGCCTTGCCCCGCGCCACTTCGACGCCTTCAGCCAATGTGCCGACGAGGCCGCCATCTCCCGTGTCTACGGGGGGATCCACTTCCGACCGGCGATCGACGCCGGGTTGGCGCAGGGGCGCTGCATCGGCCGAACCGTCAGCTCACTCCCGTTCCGCCGCCGTCGTTGAGGGCCTCTGGTCACGGTCCAGCAAGAGCTCGGCAACGGCGTTGAGGGGCAATCCGAGACGAGTGCCTACGAAGACGCAATGGCGGCGGGAGCCGTCGCCCTGGGTCGACGGCGGTCGCAGCTACCCAAGCGCTCCGGGTGCTCGTTGGAGCTGGGGCTCGCCGGCCGCATCGACCTCCCCGGTTGTCGCCCACGGGCCGACCGGCGCTGGACGGTGAAGCCGTGACTTACCAAGCCCCGTCGGGTTGCGACGCGACGGTCACGACCCCGGCGCCGCCGGCCAGCTGGTGCTCATCACCCACATGCCGACCCATGTCGGGACAATCACCGACATCGAGCGGGTCGGGCGCATCCTGGCGGGCTCCGGCGCCCTTTTCGTCGTCGACGTGGCGCAGACCCTCGGGCAGATGCCGCTCGATCTCCACCGCATCGGTGCGATGTCGCCTTCGCCCCGGGGCGCAAGTTCCTGCGCGCCCCCCCGTGGTACGGGTGTCGCCTACGTCCGGGCCGCGCTCGCCGAACGCCTCGTACCGCTGACACCACCCTTCGGCGCCATCAGCGGCGCTCGTCGGGCATCGCTGATGATTTGGAGCTCGGCGAGCTGGCCGCGCTCTCGAGCCGCTGCACCCGAAGAACAACACCTTCCCCGGTGAGGTCCTGCTCGAGCTGGCCGCCGACGCCATCGAGGAAGCCGGCGCGAGCCGGGAGCGGCCGCTCGAGTTCGAAGGCATCCGCAAACGACACCTTCCGGAAGACCGGGCCCACACGAAGGCCCAGCACCACAAGGCCGAGTATCCGCTGCGGGCGGCGGCGATGGTCCGGGCGGGGGTCGAACCGGGGTTGCTCGACGAGATGATCTGGTGGCGCACCGATCACCTGCGGTTCTGGGCGCTCGAAGCGCTGGTGATCTACGTGCGGGCGGCAGCCGAATGCCGCGCCGAGACTGTCCCCGCTATCTGCGGGCGGATCGCGGGCCGCCACGACGTCCGGCTCGCCGCGGCGACTTGACCTCGACGGCCAGAACGCTCGGCTGCGGACGCACAGAATGTCGACGACGACTCGGGGAACCGCACACGGAACCGGCGATCTGCACCCAATCAACGCCGACGAGCGCCGCCCAGATTCGGTGTTATGTGTGTGATCGGGCTCAAGTGGGGGCGATGGCGACCCGCCGGATGGGCTGATTTAGCAGGGCGGCGCGGCCGGCCTGGTTGCTCCTCCGAGACGCTGGCGCTACGACGCTTCGAACTCGTGGCCGGCGGCGTCCCGCCCGAGAAGCCGATTCCACGCCTCGATGGCATGCGGCAGCGATGGGCGGACCGCGTGCCGGTAGCCCTGGGTAGTGCGGGTGTCCGCATGGCCGACGAGGTCTGCGACCTTGACCAGGTCGTCGAGCTGATCGGCCACGAGCGACACGAAGGAGTGCCGCAGCTCGTAGGTGGTCCACTCCTCCCCCACCAGGCCGGCACGGTCACAGAGCTGCTGGAAGGCCCGCCGCAGGTTCGACAGCGACTGCGCCGTGCCGTTGCGGGTGCAGAACACGAACCCCTCCGGGTCGTACAGCCCCAGCAGCCGCATGTCGTCGCGGTGACGCCGCAGGGCGGCCACGACCAGCGGGTGGAGGCCGATCCGGCACCGGCGCGCGGTTTTCGGCCTGGCCTGACCGGCGTAGCGGTCGCTGACCTCGCTGGCGCGCTCGACCACGTCGATGCTGGGCTCGTAGCCCTCGACGTCGACGAACGGCCACCGCAGCCCCGCCAGCTCGCCGGGCCGGAGGCCGCACATCAGTCCCGTCAGCCACATCGCCGGGCGCGCGTCCTGGGGGATGGCGTCGACGAGCAGGCGTTCGAGCTGCCCGATCGTGAACGACTTGCGGGTCTTGGGCGGTCGGGCCTCGGGCAGTAGCACGTCGGCCGCCGGGTTCTGCTTGGTGCGGCGCTGGCGGAGGGCGTGGATGCACGCCTGGTTGAGGTACAGCCACGTGTGGTGGATCGTGCTGGAGGCGTAGCCCGCCGCCGCCATCTTCCGGAAGACCGCCTCGAGCCGCTCGGTCGTCGTCCGATCGACCCACAGGTTGCCGACCTCGGGCCGCACGTGGCCGTCCAGGAGGTAGCGGATGTTGGCGATCGTGTTCGGCGACTTGGTCCGGGCGTGACGACCCCGGCTGCTCGGCGCCGCCGTCGGGCAGCCCGCGGCCATCCACGCGTCGATCACCTCGCCGAAGGTGACGAGCCGTTGGCGCCTCGGCCCGGGCGATTCGGCGGACGCCCGCAGGGCTAACAGCTCGTCGAGGTCGTGCTGCGCGTCAGCCTTGCTGACGCGCTCGACCTTCCGACGGGAGCCGTCCGGGAACCGCACCCATGCCATCCACCGCTGGGCGCTCTCGCTCCACCGGACGCTCGGCCCTCGCTGTGCCACCGTCGAACCTCCCCGACGTAGCCACCCCTCAAAAGGCTACGCTCAAACTGGCTACGTGCGGGTGATTCGCGAAGCGGCCCCAGCCAGATACCTACTCTGACCAGGGCATCCCGGGTGGGCCGTGAGGGACTCGAACCCCCGACCCCTTGCGCGTCATGCAAGTGCTCTAGCCAACTGAGCTAACGGCCCGGCGGAACGAGCAAGCTACCACACGGGTGCCACCACCCCACCCGCCCGCGCGGCGGTTTGCCGTGTCCGCGGGCGGGTCTGCGATCCTGCCGATAGCCTCTATGAACCGTCGATCCAGGAGATCCCCCACTGGCCGAGACAACTCCCGATCCGCTGCCCGCCGAGCTCGCACCGTTCGTGGCGCAGGCTCGCGCCCGACTCGAACAGGCGACCGACGGCCTCGACCACGAAGCTGCGGTCGAGCACCTCGAGGCGACCGTCGCACGTGCCGCCATCGAGGCGTCCCGGCTGGGGTTCAGCTTCCCGTCGCCCGACTCCATCGCCGAGCCGCTGGCGCTCGGCGACGGTGACGGATCGATCGTGGTGGTCCAGCGGCTCCCGGGCCCCGACCAGCCCGGCTGACCCGGCCCGGGGCGGCGCGACCGCCCGGTCAGAGGTTGCCGCGGGCGGCCTGGGCCCGTTCGATGGCCTCGAACAGGGCCTTGAAGTTCCCGGCGCCGAAGCCGGTTGCGCCCTCGCGCTGGATGATCTCGAAGAACACGGTGGGCCGGTCGCAGATCGTCTCGGTGAAGATCTGCAGCAGGTGGCCGTCGTCGTCGCGGTCGACCATGATCCCCAGCTGGGCCAGGTCGCCCCAGGGCAGGTCGATCCCGGTCATCCGGGACCGGGCGTCCTGGTAGTACTCGGGCGGGACGTCGAGGAAGCGCACACCCCGATCGCGCATCGTGCTCACGGCGTGCACGATGTCGGGCGTGTGCAGTGCCACGTGCTGGACCCCCGGCGACCGGTAGTAATCGAGGTACTCCTGGATCTGGCTCTTGCGGCGGCCCTCGGCGGGCTCGTTGATGGGCAGCACGACCTTGTCGTGGTTCCACACCACCGTCGACATGAGCGCCGAGTACTCGGTCGAGATCTGGTCGTCCCCGAAGTGGACGAGCAGGTCGAAGCCCAGGACGTCGCGGTAGTAGTCGACCCACTGCTCGAGGTGGCCGAGCTCGACGTTGCCGACGATGTGATCGAAGCGGGTCAGGCCCACCGGCTCCCCGGCGGGGGTCGGCAGCACCGGGGGACCGAACTGGGGCGCGAACGGCCCGGCGTAGGCCGAGCGATCGAGGAAGGTGTGCACGGTCTCGCCGTAGGTGCGGATGGCGGCCTGGTGGATGCCGCCCAGCTCGTCGGTGTCGACCCTCGGCTCGCGTTCCGGCAGGGCACCCCGCGCCACCGCCGCCGCGAACGCGGCCTCGGCGTCGTCGACCAGGAAGCAGATGTCCTTCACCCCGTCGCCGTGCATGCGGACGTGCTCGGCGATCGGGGACTCAGGCCCGAGCGCGCCGGTGACGATGAACCGGATGCGGCCCTGCTGCAGCAGGTGCGACACCCGGTCGCGGCGCCCGGTCTCCGGTCCCGCGTATGCCACCTCGTCGAAGCCGAACGACGACGTCAGCAGGCCCGCGAAGGCGCGGGCGTTGCCCACCCACCACTCGACGTGATCGATCCCGCCGATAACCGGTGGAGCGACCGGGTTTCCCTGGCGATCATGGTGGAGCGCGGTCGTGGCCATTTTCACCCCTCGGTGGGACAACCTCGGGGCTGCCCTACGTGGTCGAACTGCACGACCCAGGAAACGCGTGGGGGATCAAGACGTCAACTCAACGGTCACATGCTGGACAATTCAGCCAGTGAGCGAGCGAGTGTGTTAGACACATTGCTCATGTTGCCCACCGGGATGGACGGCCTCGATGCACGCCTGATCCGGGCCATGTGCGACACGCCTCGGGCCGGCGTGATGGAGCTCGCCCGCCAGCTCGGTGTCGCCCGCGGGACGGTACAGGCACGGCTCGACAAGCTCCAGCAGCGCGGCATCATCTCCGGGTTCGACCCGGACCTCGACCTGCGCGCCATGGGCTACGAGGTGTTGGCCTTCGTGAGCCTGGAGATCGCCCAGGGTCGGCTCGAAGACGTCACCAAGCACCTGCGCGAGATCCCCGAGGTCCTCGAGATCCACTCGGTCACGGGGCCGGGTGACCTCCATTGCCGTGTCGTGGCCCGGACCAACGATCACCTGCAGCACGTGATCAGTCGCATTCTCGAGGTGCAGGGCATCGACCGCAGCACCACCCAGATCGCCCTCACCGAGCAGCTTCGCCATCGCGTCCTGCCCCTCGTCGACCTCGTGATCGACAGCGTGGACCCCAGGCAGCAGGACGCCGGCTGACCCAACGCGTTCTGTTCGCGGAAACGGTCGCCACCGCAGCCGATCCAGCGCAGAAAACGCGTCAGGCGGTCTCGGGTGTGAAACCCTGGCGCAGCGTGTTCTCGGTGATCACCCGGGGGTCGAGGAACTGGTGCAGGTAGTCGGGGCCGCCGGCCTTGGATCCCACCCCGGACATGCCGAAGCCGCCGAACGGCTGGCGGCCCACGACCGCGCCGGTGATGTGCCGGTTGACGTAGACGTTCCCGGCGCGCAGCTCGGCGGCCGCCCGCGCGATGTTGGCGGGTGAGCGCGAGTAGATGCCCGCAGTGAGCGCGTAGTCCGATCGGTTGGCGATCTCGATGGCGGCGTCGAGGTCGGCGGCCCGCAGCACGGTCAGCACCGGGCCGAAGATCTCCTCGCGGGCGATCGGGGCGTCGGGGTCGTCCACCGCGACCACCGTCGGGGCGACGAAGTAGCCCTCGTCGGGCACACCGTCGTGCTGGCCGAGGATGCGGCCCTGCTGTGGCGCCTCCTCGACCCAGCGCAGGACCCGCTTGTGTGCCTCCTCGTCGATGACGGGTCCCACCTGCACCTCCGGGCGGGAGGGATGGCCGACCAGCAGCTCGCGGGTGGCACCGACCACACGCTCGACCAGCTGATCGTAGATCGAGCCGACGACGATCAGCCGGCTGGCCGCCGAGCACTTCTGCCCCGCGTAGCCGAACGCCGACAACACGGCTCCCGGCACGGCCTGATCGGGATCGGCGTCGTCGTCGATGATGAGCGCGTTCTTGCCCCCCATCTCGGCGATGACGCGCTTGACGTGGCGCTGGCCGGGCAGGGTGACCGCGGCCTGCTGGTTGATGGCCAGACCGACGGCACGCGACCCGGTGAACGCGATCACCGCCACCTCGGGGTGCTCGACCAATCGGGCACCGACGACCTCTCCCAGGCCGGGGAGGAACTGCACGACGCCCGGGGGTGCACCCCCGGCCACCAGGGCCTCGAGCAGCCGCCACGCCACCCCCGGCGATTGCTCGGCCGGTTTGAGGATCACGGGGTTGCCGGCCACCAGCGCGGCCACGGTCATCCCCGTGGGGATGGCAAGGGGGAAGTTCCAGGGGGCGATGACCGCCGTCACTCCCTTCCCCTGGTAGACGAGTCGGTTGGTCTCCCCTGGCGGGGACTGCACGAGGTCGGCGGCCGCGCCGTCGAGCCGGAGCATCTCCCGCCCGTAGTACTCGCAGAAGTCGATCGCCTCGCTGACGTCGGCGTCGGCCTGGTCCCAGGGCTTGCCGGCCTCGAAGCACTCGAGCGCTGCGATCTCGTGACGGCGACCCCGCATCCAGTCGGCGGCCCGGAACAGCACGGCGGCCCGCTCCGCGGTCGGCGTCCGGCGCCAGTCAGGCGCGGCCTGCGCCGCGATGGCGACGGCGGCGTCGACGTCGGCCGCCGTGCAGGCGGCGGCACTGGCGACCACCGTGGCGGGCACGGCGGGATCCACCGACGCCAGTGTGTTGGGGGTGGTCACCCGCTCGCCCGCGATGAATGCGGGCACCTCTTCCCCCAGGCGGGCCGCCACGGAGCGGACGGCAGCGCCCATGGCGTCCCGCGCCGGCCGGCGGCGCCACTCGGAAACGGGCTCCGGCCGGTAGGGCGTGGGATCGCGGGGATCCGTGGGCGGCCGGGGCTCGCCCCATCCGGGCACCGGAAGGTCCCGGGGGCCGGGGCTCGTCAGCAGCTCGTCGAGGTCTCGACCCTCGGCAAAGCGGTGCCGCACGAACGACTCGTTGGACGTGTTCTCGAGCAGGCGGCGCACCAGGTATGCCATCCCGGGCACGAGCTCGCCCACCGGCGCGTAGACCCGGAGGCGGAAGCCGAGCCGGCGAATGGCTTCGTGCATGGGCTGGGCCATGCCGTAGAGCATCTGGATCTCGTAGCCGGTGTCGGGGATGCCCTTGCGGCGGGCGTACGTGATGGCGTACGCGAGGGACCGGACGTTGTGGGACCCGAAGGCGGCGCGCACCTCCCCGTGGTGGTCGTGCAGCAGGCGCACGCAGCGCTCGTAGTTGGCGTCGGTGTCGGCCTTGTCCTCGAATACGGGAACCGGCCAACCCTCCGCCCGGGAGTGGACGGTCTCGGCATCCCAGTAGGCACCCTTGACCAGCCGCACGGTGATCGGCTCGGCCCGCCGAGCCGACCAGGCGACCAGGTCGGCCAGGTCGGCCCGGCTGTCGCGCAGATACGCCTGGACGACGATGCCGGCAGGCATGCCGGCGAACTCGTCCTCCGACAGCAGCTCGCGGAACAGCTGGAGCGTCATGTCCTTGGCGTCGTAGTGCTCCATGTCCACGTTCACGAAGGCGCCGCGCTCCCGGGCCAGCCGCAGGATCGGCCGCAGCCGCTCCTTCGCCGACGCCAGCCCGGGCCCACGCGAGAGCGGCTCGTAGTGCGTGGCCAGCGCCGTTGGCTTCACGCTCACGTTGACGCGGTGCAGCGGGCCAAGGTCGTCGTGCTCGAGGTGGTCGTCGGGCGCCCAGTGGCGGCTGGCGTCGGCGAGCGCAACGACGAGCTCCTCGACCCGGGCGGCATACCGGTCGGCCTCGGAGCCGACCACGGTCTTCTCCCCCAGCACGTCCACCGTGAAGGCGCTACCCGCCCGCCACAGCTGGTGCAGGCCGGTGACCGCGTCGCGGGCGGTGGTGCCGACGATGAACTGCCGGGCCATCCGCATGATGTTGCGGCGGGCGATCCGGGCCTCCACCCGGGCGCCCAGCGGCACCCGGTCGGCGAGATCGATGCCCAGATCCAGGGCCTTGGGCGCGTCCACGCCGTCGAAGTACTCGGCCAGGTGGCGGGCGACGTCGGGCGCGTCGGTCAACGCCGGGAAGACATCGACGAAGCGGAACAGCTGGGTCTTGAACCCGGGCCGCTCCATCGCCCAGTCCATGACCCGATCGCTCCACCAGGCGCCACGGAGGACCCCGGCGCGCCGGCCCGTGCCCAGGTCGGCAATCCGCCGGGCGAGGGTGACGGTGTCGCGCTCGATCTCGGCGACCACGGGGTCAAGGTAGCCGGGTGTCCATTCGAAAAAGCGCGATCCGCCGCCTGCACGGCGTAGCCTCATCCCTGCAGTACCGCGCCTCGAGTCGACGCGGGCAGAGACAGAGATAGGCAGAGACACCATGGCAGTAGGCACCGTCAAGTTCTTCAACGCCGAGAAGGGCTACGGCTTCATCTCGCGTGAGGACGGGAGCGATGTGTTCGTCCACTTCTCCAACATCCAAGGCACCGGCTACCGCTCGCTCGAGGCGGGACAACAGGTCGAGTTCGAGATCGGTCCGGGCCGCAAGGGTGACGAAGCCCAGAACGTCCGGGTGCTCTGACTAGACGTGTCACGGCGGCGAACGACCTTCGGAAAGCTCCAACGGGACCGCGACAAGCAGGCCAAAGCCCAGGCCAAGCTCGAGCGGAGGGCCCAGCGCGCGGAGCAGAGCGATGAGCAGCAGCCCGAGGCTCCGGCTCCCGAGGTCGACCAGGCCAAGGTTCTGGCGCAGCTGGCCGAGCTACACGCCGCCTTCGACGACGGGAAGATGGGCCTCGAGGATTTCGAGGCCCGCCGCGACGAGCTGACGAGCCAGCTCAGGGTCGACTGAGATATCGAGCGGCGTAGGGAACCCTCCCCCTCGAGCTCCCCCGGATCCCCGCCCGGTTCGGCTCACATCAAGCCCGAGTAGGTGCCGCCATCTATCGACAGCGCGGTCCCGGTGATGAACCGCGCCTGTTCCGAGCACAGGAATGCCACGGCGGCGCCGAAGTCGTCGGGGTCGCCGACCCGACCGACCGGGACCGTGGCGGCCGCCGCCGACAGGTCGCCGCCGTGCAGCTGGGCCAACCGATCGGTGGCGTGCAATCCGGGCTGCACGGAGTTGACGGTCACGCCTCGCGCCGCAACCTCGGTGGCGAGGGTCTTGAGGAATGCCGTGGCACCGGCGCGGGCGGTGTTCGACAGGATGAGGGTCGGCGCTGGCTGACGCACGGTCATCGACGTGATGGCCACGACGCGGCCCCAGCCGCGCTCGGCCATGGCCGGGACGGCCGCCTTGCACATGGCGACCGTCGACAGCAGGTTCTGCCCGAGCGCCGGCGGGTAGGCGGCCAGGTCGGTCGACGCGAACGTTCCGGGCGGCGGGCCACCCGCGTTGGTCACCAGGATGTCCACGCCGCCGAGCGCCTCGGTGGCCTGGCCCACGAACGCGCCGCCACCGTCCGCGTCGGACACGTCCGCCACCAGGCCCACTGCGTCGCCCCCGTCGGCTCGCAGGGCGGCCACGGCCGCCTCGACCCGGTCCGGCCGGCGACCGCACAGCGCCACCCGCACACCCTCCGTGGCAAGGGCACGCGCACAGGCCAGCCCCAGCCCGGCCGATGCCGCCGCCACGGCGGCTCGACGGCCGCTGATCCCGAGATCCATTGGTTGGACGCTAGTTGTGTAGCCCTCGGCGAATGGGGGAAGAGGGGGGCCACATCCCTCACGCGAAGCGAGAGAGTCGTGACCATCACAGCTTCCGCCACCACCACGAGCCCGACGGATCACGAGGGGTTCCGGGAGTACCGGGCCAGTGGCGACCGCGCGGTCCGCAACCGCCTGATCGAGGAGCACCGCTGGCTGGCGGTCCACTGCGCCCGGCGTTTCGCCGGCAAGGGCGAACCGCTCGACGATCTGATCCAGGTCGCCATGCTGGGAGTGCTCAAGGCGGTCGAGCGCTTCGACCCGGACTACGGCGCCACCTTCGCCACCTTCGCCGTCCCCACCATCACCGGTGAGCTGCGGCGCCACTTCCGCGACACCACATGGGCGGTCCACGTTCCCCGGCGGGCACGGGACCTGCAGCACACCGTCAAGGTCGCGGTCAACGACCTGAGCCAGGCGCTGGGCCGTTCCCCCACTGCCGACGAGGTCGCCGAGCACACCGGCGTCGCCGTCGAGGAGGTCCTGGACGCGCTCGAGGCGGCTCGCTGCTACCGCAAGACACCCCTGGCCTCGACCGGCGACGACGACGGGGACGACGTGGACAACCTGGGACGCGACGATCCGGCCCTCGGTGCCGTCGACGCTCGCATGACGGTGGAGCGCCTCCTGCGCGAGCTGCCGGCACGGGAGCGTCGCATCGTCGAGCTCCGCTACCTGAGCGGGCTCAGCCAAGCGCAGATCGGCGAAATCGTGGGAGTGAGCCAGGTTCAGGTTTCGCGCCTGCTGCGAGCCAGCCTCGCCCGCATGAACCTGTCGATGATCGACCGGACCACCTACCCCGAGTTGGTGTCATGACAACCTGCCAGCTGGTGTACGTCGAAGACATGCCGCAACGCGTCCTTCTCGACGTGTTGCCGCTCGACCCACTGCCCATCGACGGCGCGGTGGTGCCGGGTGGAACCCCGGTCACTCTGAGCTTCCAGCCCAGCGGCGACCTCGGCGATCACGTCCAGATGGTCGAGCTGCTCGACCGGTGGCGGAGTGACGACGGCGTCATCGACCTGTCCGTGGTCGACGTCTCCGGCCTCGGGGGCATGCGCTACATCTTCACCCGCGACGACGAGCAGCTGGTCCTGGACGTCGCCGCCTGACAGACGCCTCGTGGCGAGCGTCGATGCCTGACGCCCAGCGAGCGGCGCGACCTGACCAGGACGGCCGTCAGCCCACGCCGGTGCCCCGCAGGCGCTTGCGGGCGGTGAAGGCGAGCGTGCCACCCGAGCGCTCCAGCCCGTGCCCGTCCGTCACCACGTCCAGGATCTGCCTGCTGAGGTTCAGGCGGTCGTCATCGATGACCTCGTGAGCGGACGCGGCCGTGGTGCCCACCACGACCAGGGCATCGCCCGTCGTCTGGAACGCCAGCCGCACCGCGTCGCCGTCGCCCATCTCGATCAGAGTTGCGCACAGCTCGTCGACCGCGATGCGGAAGTCCTCGACCTCCTCGAGGGGGAGCCCGCACGACGTCGCCACCCCGCTGGCCATCAGCCGCGCCAACCGCATGTATCGGCTGTCCGGTGGCAGCGACAACTCGATGCGGTCAGCGGCCCCGTCGTGCTGCATCGGCTTTCCATTGTCCATGGAGATCACCCCGCTCCGAACACGATCACAGCCCCACCGCCAGGCAGACGCTGCACGTCCCGGGGCTGCGACCCCGGCTCGCCACCGACCGCGTTCCCATCGTCCGAACCGCTCGCCGCCGTCGCCAGCCGCGCCTCCAACGCCGCGAAGACGTCTTCGGTGACCACGGACGACAACGCCCTGCCGACGACGGCATCGCCTGTGAGCTGCTCACCGACCCCTCGGCTCAGCGCTCGGATCCGCCAGTCGTCGCCCACGACCACCACCGGCGCGTCGAGCAGTCCCAGCACGATGTCGATGATCGTCTCCAGCTCGTCGATCCATCCTTCCCGGGCCGTCAGCTCCGATGTCAGGCGGTCGATCTCGGTGGCCGCGGACTCGACGCGTGCGCGCATGTCGGCGAGCAGCTTGCTCTGGTCGTCGGTGGCTTGTCGTGGCATGACCATCCCGAGCGGATCGTACGCATCCGCCTGTCAACGCCATACCCGTCGGTCCCTCTCCTGATCCATCGACGCCCATCGGACACGTGTAGCGACGTCCTCCGGGGGGAACGGACGGGGGGTGCCGTCCGGTGTGATCGCCCAGGAGGTCCGCCGTTGTGAGCGGGCCATCGACGACCTCTCCCGGGCGTCCGACCGTGCCCATGCCGCGCTGACGATCCCCTCGGATGCCGTGGACCGGCACTGGGTGGAGGGTCGGGCCCGGCGTCCGGCCGTCGAACGGGAGCTCTGGGCCCTGCACGTCCAGTACGCACGGCGAGACGACGCCGACGCCCTCCAGGCGCTGGTCGAGCAGTACCGGGGCCACGCCGAGGCCCAGGCGCGACGCCACTACCGGCGCGGCGAGCCGGTCGACGACCTGACCCAGGTCGCCTACGAGGCACTGCTGCTCGCCCTCAAGCGCTTCGATCCCGACCGACGCACCCCGTTCCTCGCTTTCGCCAAGCCGACGATCATCGGTTCGCTGCGGCGCCACTTCCGGGACGCCGGCTGGGCGATCCGGGTGCCCCGGCGCGTCCACGAACTCTCCACGCCGGTGCGCGACGCCCAGGAGCTGTTGACCCACGACCTCGGGCGTCCGCCATCGCCCGGCGAGATCGCCGACTTCATCGGCGTCGACGAGCACGAGGTGCTCGAGACGTTCACGGCGGAGGATGCGCGCATCACCACGTCGCTCGACGCCCCTGATCCCGCCAGCGGGCTGCAGGCGGAACAGGTGATCGGCCAGGCCGACCGGGGCTACGTCGGCATCGAGAACCGCACGGCGCTGAGGCAGAGCCTGGAGCTCATGTCGGAAGAGGACCGCGATCTGCTTCGCCAGTACTTCCTCGAGGAGCGTACGCAGTCGCAGATCGCCGAGGTGCTGCAGTGCAGCCAGATGCAGGTGTCACGGCTGCTGCGCAAGGCCATTCACCGCCTGCGCCGGCACATGTTGGGCGCCTGATCGCCGCCGGCGAACGCCAACGGTGGCCGTTTCGTGGCCATCTGCGGGGGTAGCGCGCGCCGAGCACAACCGACCACACCGGGAGACCAGCGATGGCGACCATCGTACGAGACGTGATGATGAGCAACCCCCTGAGCGTGGATGCCGGGGCCTCGATCCGACAGGCCGCGGAGGTCATGCGGGACAACGACATCGGAGACGTGCTGGTCGTGGGCGAGGGGAACCTTCGGGGCATCGTCACCGACCGCGACATCGTCGTGCGGGCATTGGCCGACGGCCGCCAGCCCGACGCCCCGGTCGGCGACATCTGCAGCCCGAAGCTGACAGTCGTGGACGCACAAGCGGAGCTGGCCGAGGCGGCGGACCTCATGGGGGCCCATGCGGTTCGACGGCTACCGGTCGTCGAGAACGACGAAGTCGTGGGGATCGTTTCCCTGGGCGACCTTGCCCGCCGGAGCGAACCGGAATCGGCGCTCGGCGACATCTCGGCCGCCCCACCGAACGCGTGAGCCCGCGGCGGAGCCGCGGCGAGCGGGCGGGCCAACCGTGAGCCGGGCAGCGGAGCCGGGTGCCGATGCTCGCCGGCTCGCGGAGATCGCGGGCGGGGCGGCGCAGTGCAATCGCTGTGACCTCTACCGGCGCGCCACCCAGACGGTCTTCGGCGAGGGCCCCGTTCCCGCCGTCATGATGCTGGTGGGTGAGCAACCCGGCGACCAGGAGGACAAGCAGGGGGCGCCGTTCGTCGGGCCCGCGGGACGCGTCCTCGACGACGCGCTGGAGACGGCCGGGATCGACCGCGGCGCCGTGTACGTCACCAACGCGGTCAAGCATTTCAAGTGGGAGGCCCGCGGCAAACGTCGCATCCACAAGCGCCCCAACGCCACCGAGATCGAGGCGTGCTCGCTGTGGCTGGGCGAGGAGATCGCCCACGTACACCCGGCGGTGGTCGTCGCGATGGGCACAACTGCGGTGCGGGCGGTGCTGGGCAAGACCCGCGCGATCGCATCGCTGCGCGGGCAGGTGGTCGACTCCGCGTTCGGCCCCCCGATGGTCGCGACGGTGCATCCCTCGGCGATCGTGCGTGTGCCCGACCGGGACGACCGGCGGGCTGCGCTCGAGGGCATGGTGGCCGACCTGCGGCTGGCCCGCGAGCTGACCGCCCCGTCCGCCAAGGGCACCCGTCGCCGCCCGGCTTGACCGCGCAGAGTGGGCGATGTGCCCAGCTCCGCCGTGTGACGGTTGACACATTGCCACCATCGGGGCAGGCTCGGTAGCGGATCGAATGCCGCATCGACCACAGGGGGGCCACAACTCATGAAGCGGACACCGCGCCGACTCGTCTCCGTCCTGGCCGTCATCGTCTTGCTCTGCGGGCTCGCGGCCGGCAGCGCCAGCGCCGCTCCCGCGCAGAGCCAGCCGGCTGGCGACGACCAGCTGGACGCCTACACCGCAGTGGTCCAGGCCGACCAGCTGTCCACGATCGCCGAGCAGGGCATCGACGTGAGCGGCCAGCGACGGGTCGCGGACGGCATCGAACTGGACATGGTCCTCGACCAGGCCCAGGCCGACCGGCTTCGGGGCCGGGGAGTCGACCTGAAGCTGACCCGCGTCAAGGGCGGCAAGACCGTCCGGCAGTTCGCGGCGGAACAGGCCGACGACGGCTTCACCGTCTGGCGCTCGTTCGACGAGCCCGGCGGCATCCGCGACCAGCTCTACGCCGCCGCCCGCAGGAACCCCCAGCTGGTGAAGCTCGAGGTCCTCGGACACACCGGCCAGGGTCGCGAGATCATCGCGGTCAAGCTGACCCAGGGCGCTGGCGACATACCGGACGGTACACGTCCGGCCGTCCTCTACAGCTCCACCCAGCACGCGCGGGAGTGGATCTCCACCGAGGTCAACCGGCGGCTGATGAACTACTACATCGACCAGTGGCGGGCCAACGACCGTGCAGTC
>JBKPHE010000219.1:0-11374 GCA_046744485.1 Actinomycetota bacterium
AGGCAGGCATGCTCGACAGCATGCCATCCGAGTCCTCAGAAGGTTCCTCCTGTCAGTGGTTCCAGCTCGGGGATCCCGACACCCTCCTCGCCGTCGACGACACCTAGGCAGGGTCATCAACGACGAGATCGGTCGTGACCAACGGAAGGGTTCACCTTCGCCGGCTACCGGATCGGCCCAGCCACCCCCCCGGGCGGCGCACGCTGTCCCCAGGCGACCCGCTGGGCCAGCCTTCAGCTGCACGAGCGAGAAGGAGCGGCGTCGAGGCTTTGGTGCCCCAGGGTGCGCGCCTGCCCCTCCGCGCCCTGACGGTGCGACCACCACACCACGGTCGTGATCCAGCCCGGGCCGCTGGCCCAAACACGTCTGAGGTCCGCCACATCGCCGGGGATGTACTTCGTTCGGGCATGAGCGCGACGCTGATTCCCATGGCCGACAACGCGATCTTCGTCGAGGACCTCCAGAAGCGCTTCGGTACCGTCGTCGCCCTCGCCGGCATCGACTTGGCGGTGCCGACCGGTACGATCTTCGGGCTTCTCGGGCCGAATGGTGCAGGCAAGACCACAGCGGTCCGCATTCTCACCACGATCTTGCGTCGCGACGGTGGCCGTGCCGAAGTCCTCGGCGTCGACGTCGACGATGATCCACAGGCGGTGCGCGAGCACATCGGCCTGGCGGGCCAGTACGCGGCGGTTGACGAGAACCTCACCGGCCGCGAGAACCTGCGGCTCGTCGGCCTGCTCACACATCTGCCAGATACCGTCGTGCGCCCTCGCGCCGACGAGCTACTGGAGTGGTTCGACCTCGTCGACGCGGCGAACCGTCCGGTGCGAACCTACTCCGGTGGCATGCGGCGCCGGCTCGATCTGGCCGCCGCGCTCGTCCACCGTCCACCGGTGCTGTTCCTCGACGAGCCGACGACGGGTCTCGACCCACGCAGCCGCACGGATCTGTGGGCCGTCATCTCCCAGCTCGTCCGGGAGGGCACGACGGTGTTGTTGACGACGCAATATCTTGAGGAGGCAGACCAGTTGGCCGATGACATCGTCGTGATCGACCACGGTCGGGTCATCGCTCGTGGCACGGCCTCCGAGCTCAAGGCGACGGTCGGCGCGACGATCATCGAGATCGATGTTGCCGACCCGGCGAACGCGCAGCGGGCCCGAGTCGTGCTCGCCAGACACGGCATGTGCGACATCGAGACCGACGGCCACACGGTCGAGCTCAAGGTGAGGGACGGCCCGCGCGCCGCAGTCGACGTAGTGCGCACCCTCGACCGCGAAGGGCTCGAACCAGTGTCGCTGACGCTGCGGGAACCAACGCTGGACGATGTCTTCCTGACGCTCACGGGCCACGCCGCCGAGGAGTCGCCACCCGAGGAGCCCTTGGTCTCCGGGGGGCGCCGGCGCACGAGGGGTGCGGCATGACCGCCACGACTCTGACCCGTCCGGCGCTCAGGCCACGGAGGCGGAGCGCACTGGTATGGGCGATCGCCGACACGAAGACGATCACGTGGCGCAATCTCGTGACGCTGCGCCGGCTGCCCCAATTGCTCGTGTTCTCGACCATCCAGCCCGTGATCTTCGTACTGATGTTCCGCTATGTGTTCGGGGGTTCGATCCACATCCCGGGCGTCGACTATGTCAACTACCTCATGCCGGGGATCTTCGCCCAGACCGTGACGTTCGGCGCGATCCAAACGGGCATCGGCCTCGCCGAAGATCTGCACAAGGGGCTCATAGAGCGCTTCCGTTCGCTGCCGATGGCGCGGTCCGCGGTGCGCGCGGGCCGCACGCTCGCCGACCTCGTGCGCAACGTGTTTGTTGTCGCCCTGATGATCGTGGTCGGGTACATGGTCGGGTTCCGCGTCGAGACCAGTGTGCTAGGCCTGCTCGCCGGCGTCGCCGTGATCCTGCTCTTCGGCTTCTCGCTCACGTGGATCTTCGCCATCATTGGGCTGTCGGCATCCAACGCCGAGACCGCGCAGGCGATGTCCTTCCCGATCCTCGCGCCCCTCGTGTTCGTGTCCTCCGCCTTCGTCGCGATCTACACGATGCCAGGATGGATGCAGCCGTTCGCGAGGTACCAGCCGGTGAGCGTCGCCGTCGACGCGGTGAGGTCACTGGTGCTTGGCGGCCAGTTTCACGACACGTCAAAGGTCCTCGGATCGCTAGCGTGGAGCATCGGCATCGTCGCCGTGTTCGCCCCCTTGGCCGTGCGCGTCTACCGGCGCACCGCGTAACCGCTAACGCCCGTCATCCGACACCGGGTGAGCTGATGAGGCCGCCTGCCTGGGCCCCAGGCTGGCTTGGTGGGTTCGATCCTCGGACGGCGTCGCACTGCTGCTGCCTCGGCCGCCACCACTCGCTGCTCGCGCCCGAGCACGCCGGAAGCGTGCGGGCCACGCGAGCCGAGGAGCACACGCGGTTCCGATTAACACCCCTGTCAGAACGACGCGGCGGCCAGGTCAGCGGGCCGTTCTCAGGGCAATCCCAGATCGGGGCGAGCGACGCTCGCCAGGACCTGCTGCTGGTAGTACACCGGTCCACCGTCATCGCCCACAACGGTGCTGGGGTAATGGGTCGAGACGAACAGGGCGTAGACGTTCTCCTCAGAGATCGCCAAGCCGAAGTAATCACCGATGAACGCGTTGGTGGTGCAGGGGTCCTGGTGATTGGCGCAGGCCATCTGGTCGATGCCCTCGATCGTCTGATCGGGCTGCTCGGGGTCCCAGGTGAACTCCGTGATGCGGGCGTTGTCCCCCACCGCGACGGCCCCACTCCCGTCGTCCTGGAATGCTTGGAGTGAGACGTCGATGCAGAAGTTCTCCAGGCCGACGTGTTCCGGCACGATCGCGGGGTCGGCAGGGCAGGGCGCTCGACGGTCGTAGAACGCCACCGCCACCGCACCGTCCGGTCCGGCGGCGACGGACGGCTGGAACTGATCGGTGGGCGTCGCCCCGTCGACGTTGTCGTTGATGGTGATGGGCTCGGACCAACTCATCCCGCCGTCGGTCGACTGGGAGAACATCACGTCCATTTGCGTCCCGTCCCAGTTCTCCCACGTCACGTACAGGTGCCCGGGGTGGCTCGGGCTGGCCGCGAAGTGTTCGAGGATGCCGTCCCGGAAGGTCGTGTTCGGGAGACAGCATCCCGGAATGATCTGCGCCGAGGCCACCGGCACGAACGGACCCCACGTCGCGGCGTCATCGGTGGAACGGGTCACATAGATCGTCGCCTCGGTCCCAACGGTGGGATTGGGGAACGACGCGAACGCGACGTAGACATGTCCCGCCGCGTCGACGGAGGGATACACGTACGTGTTCGACGCACCGACCTCACGAGGCGGGGTCAGCCTCCGAGCCTTCGAGAACGTCTGGCCCCGGTCGCGTGAGACGGAGTACCAGATCTCGGCGGTGGAGCCATTGAATACCGTCCACATCGCGTACACGTGGTCCTGGAAGGAGGTCCCTGGGAAGTGGTTGACAGCGATCCACTGCTTGTCCTCGACCTGCCCGATCGTCTTCGACGACGCGTTGGGGATGCGGGCTAGGTAGTTCCCGCCGTTCGCCGTCGTCCAGGTCCGGCCGAGGTCATCGCTGTAGGACACGCCGACCGCGGCGTCGGGGTGGATGAAGTTCTCCCACCAAGGATTGAACGGGAGCGTGGCCTGGTAGACCCGGCCCTGAGTGTCGAAGTCGGCGTTGGGGTCCGTGTTGTTCATCCAGCTGGGCGGCATGTCCTGGGTCCCGGTCGAGACGCACTCGTAGCCGTGCACGATGTTGGTGGCCACCGGCGTGCCGGCCTCGACGGTGAACGACCCGAGGTGGAAGTCGTAGAAGGTGCTGAACTTCTCGAAGAACACCTTCGAGGTGCCGACGAGATTCTCGGTCCCGGGCTGGACGGCGATCCACGACTCCGAGGCATTGGCGTTGTAGTCGCCGAGGCGACAGGTGCCGGGCACCGGAGCGTCGCTCCCGGGCGCGACCGGATAGCCACCAGCCCGGAACGGTGAGCTCGCGACCTGACTGGTGAAGGGGACGCTCGCGGTCCATCGATCGGGCGAGGCCAATGAAGTCGTGGAAGCCGGCAGAAGCAGCGTCGTGGCGAAAACGGCAGCGATAACCAGCACCCGTCTCATCGCTTCCCTCCACAGGTCAGTGCCCCGGCGATCAGCACCTCGCCGGCCTCGCTCACCATGATGGTCTCGCCGTCAAGCGCCACCTCACGCCCAGTGCCCGTACCGCCTTTCCCTAGCTCTAGAGCTGGCTGGTGGCGTCGGCGATCGGCGTATCCCCGTGCACCAACTCGAGCGTGTGACCGATGCCGCGCCCGTCGACCAGCAGCGTGGCAATGACTGCGGCCACGTCGTCGCGACCGACCGCGCCCCGTGCGAGGGGCGGCGGCCCGAGCCGGACGCGACCCGTTCCCGGCTCGTTGGTGAGCCGGCCGGGCCGTAGCACGGTCCAGTCGAGATCGCGGGTGCGAAGGTCATCTTCGGCGGCCGTCTTGGCTCGGAGGTAGGCCGCGAACCCGTCGTCGGTGCCCGGTGGGGGAGGTGATCCGGCGCCCATGGAGGAGATCTGCACGAAGCGGCGGACTCCCGCCCGCTCCGCAGCGTCAGCGGCCAGCACCGCCGCGGCACGGTCGACGGTCTCCTTACGTGCCGCGCCACTGCCCGGGCCGGCGCCGGCGGCGAAGACCACCGCGTCCGCTCCGTCGAGAAGGCCGGCGACCTGGTCGAGGGTGGCGTGTTCCAGGTCGCAGATCACGGCGTCGGCCCCGGTTGCCCGCACTTCGTCGACATGGTCGGGATTCCGCACGATGCCCAAGACCGTGTGCCCGGTCGCGCTCAGCAGGCGTTGAAGCCGCAGCGCGATCTGGCCATGGCCACCAGCGACGATCACGCGCACCCGGCAAAGCTACCGCCGTGCCGGGACTGTCCGGCTCGGGCAACGTGTTCCGCGCCAACGCCTGCGCAACCTGTGTTCCCGACGGCCCCTGTTGACCGCCGTGTGCGGCCGACGACCATCGCCGGACGGCGGCGGGCACGTTGAGGAACCGGTCGAGGTACACGCGGAGGGCGCCGTGGACCACACCCCGCAGCAGCTCGACGGCCGAGTTGCGGATCAAGGCCTGGTGCAGAGCGTTCGCCGTCGTGAAGGCGTGATGGAGTGTCCCAGTCGGCGAAGTCGTTCTGTGGGTGGACCGCACGATACGCAGCGCAGCGGCATAGGCGAGGGCGCGGCCGAGCTGCTCGGGGCTGGCGCCGGCGATGATGGCGTCGCACACCGATCCGACCACTCATCGGGGTTGCCGGACAGGATCCGCCGGCCCAGGCCGCCCCCCGTCGTCGAAGCACCCCTCGTGCCGCCGCCCGTCTCGACCACGCTGGGCAGCCGTTCGACCGCGACGAGCCTGGCCAGGCCGTGGGGATGCCGCCATCGCGCAGACCCGTGGAAGCAGCCGGGCGGCCGGCATTGGTTAGGCCATCCCGCCGGATGGGAAGGTACCTGGGGTAGCCGCTTGCGGAGCTCCTGGAGCCGACCATGTCAGGGATCGCGATCATCACTGAGGCCTGCATCGACGTGAAGGACCGCGCATGCGTCGACGTCTGCCCCGTGCAGTGCATCTACGAGCTGGATATGTCGAAGGGGGTGCTGTTCTCGGAGGACGAGGCTGGCAGCGGCACCGTCGAGAACACCCACACGCCGAACCCGGACGCGGTGGGGATCTTCGGCGACAGCCTGCTGTATGTGAATGCCGACGAGTGCACGTCCTGTACCGCCTGCTACCAGGACGACGTGTGCCCGGTGGGGGCGATCTATTCGGAAGAGGACGTGCCTGACGGCGCGTCGAACACCTCGTACAACTCGGCCGATCCCAACAAGGGCCATGACCACAGCTTTTTCATCCAGCTGACCCGGGACGTGTTCGCCGACTAGCCCGGACCTGGTGTCTCGCCGCCGTACGAGTGGTGGAACTGGCACGACGAATACGGCGACACCCGGCCGGCCAGCGAGTACCTGGACCAGATCCCACACCCACGCCCTCCCTCGGGAGGCCCACTCATCGGAGGTGGGCGCGGCCCGGGTCCGCTTCCTCCCATGCGTGGCTCAGGCGTGGGGGCCGACGGGCACGGTGCCCACGCTCAGGGTCGGGATGGCCTGCATGACCGCGCCCACCAGTTCGACCTCGTCGTCGAGCTGCCGGCGCTGCGTCACGGTCAGCTCACGCAGCGGTTCGACGGTGATGACGAGCCTCCGACCGGAGGCCCGCTGGTGCCACACTCCACCGACCACGCCGTCGACGAGCAGCACCGGGTAGTTGCCGGCCTGGCCCGCGGGGGTGAGCGCGCGGGTCGCGGCCGCGCCTGGGTACAACCGCTCCCGAGGCTGAGCCGCGACGACGAACGCGTCGAAGTAGGGCAGCAGGCGGATCCCTTGGTGCGGCCGCTGCGGCGTCCCCGTGTCTCCGGCCATCACCCAGCCCGACTCCTCGTCCAGCTCGACGCGCTCCAGCTCACCACCCAGCTCGTCGAACAGCTCGACGGCACGCCGCGGGGGGATGCTGAGCCATCTGGCGAAATGCTGGGGCGTGGCTGGGCCGTAGGCGTACAGGTAGCGCGCGACGAGGGTGCGCAGGGCCGCGTCGCCGCCGTGGGGCCGGAAGCCGGGCAACCAGCGGTGGGGGTTGGTGTAGGTGACGTTGCGGCCCCGGTTTGGTCCGAAGCAGAGCATGCCGCGGTGCGCGGCCGAGCTGGTCAGCTGCCGCCAGCGCGGCCACCTGTCCTGGAATGCCTCCATCGTCCGCTCGGCGGCCCACGGGCCGACGCGATCCACGATCGCCTCGGTCAGCTCGTCGACGGTCAGCTCCGTGTTGGCCAGCGCGTCGCCGATGGCCGCGATGACCTCGTCAGCCTGCTCGGAGGTGAAGCGGACCGGCTCGGGATGCATCGGCACCGACGATGGCAGGGCCGATAGCGCGCCCGTCCACATCGGCAGGTCGGCGGTGGGCAGCAGGTGCACTGTGCCGCGCGGACCGAACGTCTTGACCAGGGTGCGGTCCTTCCACAGGGCGCGCTGGACGTCGGCGCGGGTCGCCCCGGTGATGCGCCGGCCGATCGAGAGCTCGGCGGCGCTGAGGACCTGGGCGTGCGCTCCGCACAGCACGCCGGCGATGTCGGCAGGGCCCAGGTTCGTGGCTCGTTCGGTCAGCGCGTGGCGGGCCATCCGCCGGGCCGTGACGCCGCTCCAGGTCAGCGAGGCCGGGGCCGTGGACTTCGGGGTCACGGACCACATTCTCCGTGGCTCGGCCGACATCGTCACATGGGGGATGGGCCTCTGAGAGGCGCAGCACACACCAGCCGACGACATCTCCGACCCTGGGACCTACGCCAACCGGGCCTCCGGACACCGCGGGACGCCGGGGCGACGTTGTGTCTGCGCTGGGTCGGGGGCAGCAGGGAGTGATCAGCGGCGCCGCATCGGGAATGGTTTTCGTGACGCCAAGTGAGAGGGGGGCACGTATGTCTCACTCCTGTCAACGTGCCGTCGTCGCGGCCGCGGCCGCGCTGCTCCTGTTTGCCGCCCCGGCGTCGGCCGGGCCCGGCACCCTGGGGCCGCTGGACAAAGTCTCGGGCTCCAGCCTACTTGCGGCGTGCACTGCCGATGACCTAGCAGAACAGAGCGGCGACAACTTCGCGAACAGCGAGGTCGAGCCGTGGATCGCCTCTAGCAGTGTCGACCGCAGCGGCGACGGTGTCGCGGATCTCATCGCCGGCTACCAGCAGGACCGCTGGTCGAACGGTGGCGCCCGAGGAGTCTTCGCCAGTGTTCTGCACGGCGGAGTCTGGCACCAGGTGGCTATCCCCGGGGTGTCCACGTGCCTGGGCGGCACGGAGCTGCGCGCCACCGACCCGTGGGTGACGATTTCCCCTGACGGGACGGCGTATTTCATGACCCTGTCGATCGGGGACCCCGATGTGGACCCAACCTCGGTGATGTATGTCAACCGATCCACGGATGGTGGTCTCACCTGGGGGCCGCCGATCGAGCTGATCCGAGACGCCTCGTCGTTCGTGTTCAACGACAAGAACTCGATGACCGCGGATCCGTTCGATTCGCGGTTCGTCTACGCGATCTGGGACCGCAGCCGCTTCCCCAGCGACGTCCGCGAGTTCCACTCCCTGGCCGGGTTCCCCGCCTCGCTCCGCAGTGACGCGACGTTCACCCGGACCACCGACGGTGGCGCCTCCTGGGAGCCGGCGCGGCCTATCTTCCAGCCCCGCGCCAACCAGTTCGGGATCGGGCACCAGATCGTCGTGTTGTCCGACGGCACCCTGGTGGACGGGTTCATGCTCTTCCACGGCTCGGGCAGGAACAAGAAGGGTCAGGAGATCGCGGTGATGATCTCTCGGGACCGCGGCGAGACCTGGACCGAGCCAATTCGGGTTGCCAAGGCGCTGCCCGGTTTCGTGAGCGACCCCGACGATGGTTTCCCGCTGCGCACGGGCGACATCATCCCGGAGATCGCTGCCGGCCCAAACGGGTCGGTCTTCATGGTCTGGCAGGAGGCGACGCTCGCACCGTCTGGCTCGGCGATCGCCTTCTCCAAGTCCCTGGACGGGGGGCTCACCTGGTCCGAGCCGGTGCGGATCAACACCCGGCCAGACGTGCAGGCGTTCACCCCGTCGATCGAGGTGCTCCCCGACGGCACCATCGCCGTGACGCACTACGACCTGCGCAACAACACACCAGACCCAGCCACGCTGCCCACGGACTACTGGTTCTTGCACTCCCACGATGGCGGCGCCACCTGGAGCGAGACCCGGGTGACCCCGGCGTCATTCGACGGCGAGCTGGCACCTATCGCCCGCGGATACTTCCTTGGCGACTACATGGGTCTGGCCGTGCGTAGCGGTGGGTTCATGGCGGCGTTCACGCAAACGGAAGCGACCGACCCCGCAAGCATCTTCGTACGACGACTCATCCCCTAGGCACCGACATCAACGAAATCGACCGCGTGGGGCGGGGGTGCCGCCCCGCCCCACCGCGAGGGCCGGTCCTCCGCGGACCGGACGAAGTGGGCGAGCCCGAAGGTGACGGAGGACGGGTCTGCCGCCGGTGTGCCACGCCGCGCGGCGGGTCGCTGACGGCGGCACTGCCCTCGACCCAACCAGCCGATCGCCGACGAGCTGCACCTCGCCATCCCAGTGTCGAGAAGCACGTCAAGGCCATCTTCACCAAGCTCGACCTGCCGCCAGCCGCCACCGACCACCGACGCGGCCTCGCCGTGCCGCTGTCTCGACGCCGCCCAATCCTGAACGCCACGCCCGGGCGCGGCGCCGTCAGCCTCGTGGCGGCCCGGCCCTTTCAGGATGGTCCTGCGTGAGATCAGCAGCCTCGCCACCGTCGTGACCGGAGCTCACTTCGAACAGTCGATCTCTTCCCCGCGCATGGGGAGTCCGGTCAGCGCATACGCGCCGATCTGGAGGCGGTGACGGCTACCGGGATGACGTCGTTTGTCGCGGCGTTCTGTGTACTGGGTCGGAGCGCGGGCAGGCCCGCCTGGCGCGGCGGGCCGTCCCCCATCGGCACCTTCGCCACGCGGGGCGACCGGGGCTCGGCCGCGCGTTCTCGGGCACCCGGCTGGCTGCGGTGTCACGCATAGTGCCGTTGATCGGGTCGCGGTGGCGAACCTCGTCATCGCCGCCGGCGTGCTGTTCCGGCCAGCAGCTCGCCCTGCGAGGTGCGTGTGGGCCTGCTGCTGTTCGCTCAGTCCATCGTTGGGCGGGCTTGAGCGAACGTCCACCGACGGCCTTCGAGATCCTCTGCGACGTATGCCTTGAATCCATGGTGTTTGATGGGCTCGACGATCGTCGCCCCGGACGCGCTCGCCTTGGCAAAGTGCGCCTCGACGTCGTGGACGTAGACGAAGGGCTGGTGCGTCACGCCTGACGCGTCGCCGACGGCGGGATACAGCATGATGGCGCCGTTGCCAATGCGGATCTCGATCCAGGTGAAATCCTTCGAGTCGTCGTCGGGGAGCGACGTCGTCGTCTCGAAGCCAAACGCGTCGCAGAGCCAATGGGCGGCGGCAACCGGCTTCGCATAATGAACGATGAGATTGAGCCGCGACAGCTCGGGCCACGGTGCCGGGCGCCGCTTGATCCACCGGGGGAGCCATTCGGGCGTCATGCGCACGAACGACAGGCCGGCGCCGCCAATCTTGCCGTCGGGCACGATGCCGTCGACGCGCACGCGTGTCCCGTTCGCGATCGCTTCGAAGTACACCTCGATGACGACGTCGTCCACCGAGCTCTGCCAGCAGACGCGTGCGCCGGGCTCCCACACCGTCACCCGCCCCAGCTCGAGCGCGTCGCCCTCATACAGCTCGAGCAGCCGCCCGCCGACGCCGGGCTCGAGTCGCCGCCCGACACAGCGCGAAGAGTCCCACGCGTCGATGGGACCGTTGCCCCACCACTGGTCGATCTCGTCGGTGAAGGCGGTGAACGCCGTCATGGGGTCGACGTCGACCTCGATGCTCGAGGTGACGTTCATCGCTTCTTCGCCTCCACGTGTCGCTTGAACGAACGGAGCTGGGCGTTCCACTCGGCCTGGAGTTGATCGAGGAACGCCTGCACGGCGACGAGCGACTGCGGGCGGAGCTTGAACACGCGCAGGCGGGCGTCGTCGCGGACCCGCTCGTCCTCGACAACGCCGGCATCGAGGAGCGTCTTCAGGTGGCGACTCATAGCCGGCGGCGACAGGCCGGCAGCGTCGGCCAGCTCGCCGGCGCGATGCGGTCGGATGCTCAGCATCTGCACGACCTGCCGCCGCCTCGGATCGGCCAGCGCCTCGAATACATCCATCGCCGCAATAGTTCACATAGCCGTGAACATATGTCAAGCCCGATGAGAGGATCTGATCCGAGCACCCGGGAGGCGTCGGGCAAGCGGAGGGGGCCCTGAATCGCTAGCTTCGGTTGAGCTGGCGGGCGATCGAGGGGGTGCGCCGTGGCGTGGATTTCTTCGACAACGCACCGGCGGTCGTCCAGGACCTCGGCCGCGAGATCTGCGACTCCTTAACCGCGGCCCGGCCCGAGCTGTCGGCCGTTCCCTGCTTCAACGAGGTGCGGTGGGGGCGGCCACAGGACGGGGTCGGCTACTTGCCATAAGAGCGCGCCCGAATTGGGCGAGATGGACACCTTCGACTGTTTTCTCCCATGTTCGTGCCTTACCATCAGCCAGGAAGCGGTCAGCCTGTCCACGTCGTGCAGCGCACGCGTCAGGAGTCGGCTCAATCATCCCCAAACAGCTGACGGCGAAGCCGCTCTAGGGCTCGCGCCTGAAGGGCTGCGGGTCACACCATGCC
>JBKPHE010000073.1:0-17678 GCA_046744485.1 Actinomycetota bacterium
ACAAGCCATGGTCCCGCAGGTACTCCAGGAGGGCGGCATCCGCCGTCAGCGTGCGGGCCCGCACGTCGGCGGCACCGTCCGGTCCACCACCCGGCGACAGCACCACCTCGTCATAGCTCAGCTCCCCCTGGCCGAACATGGCCGGCAGCCCGGTGCGGCCCTCGACCTCCACGATCAGCGTCGACAGGCCCGCCAGGGCGGCGGCGTGCGCCAGCGCGGCGCTGACCGTTGTTTTGCCGACCCCGCCCTTCCCGGCCACGATGACCAGCCGAGATGCACCGAAGAACTGTTCAGGATCCACTGCGCGCGTCGTCCACCAGGAGCCGTTCGGCGATCCGCCGGACTGTACCCAAGCTCGGCGCGTTGCTAGTCATGGCGGGCGCCGTGGTGCTGGCCAACCGGCCCAGCGCAGCGGCCGGCGGCATCGGAGCGCAGGCCGAATGTGCCGAGCGCGGCAACGGTCCCGTGGCGGTCGTGGAGGTGGATGGCCTCCTCGACCCCGTGCTCGTCGATTTCATCGAGGACCAGGTGCACGCCGCCGAGCGCGCCTGCGCGGTGGCGCTGGTGCTGCAGCTCGACAGCGGCGACGCCGTCGTCGCGGACGAGGAGCTCGACGACCTGATCAGCACCATCGAAGGCTCGTCGGTCCCGGTTGACGTCTGGATCGGGCCCTCTGGAAGCAAGGCTGCCGGCGAGGCGGTCCGCCTCGTGGCCGCTGCCGGCGTGACGGGCATCGCCCCCGGCTCCAGCATCGAGGTCACGCCGACCCTGCTGGACGCCCGCGGCGTGGCCCCCGGCGACCTCGGCACGGTCGACGTCGGCGACCGCGTGGGCGCCGGCCGGGCCATCGAGCTCGGGCTCGTCGACTCGGACGCGCCGGTGATCGGTCAGTTCGTCATCGAGCTTCCGGGCGTCGAGACCGAGGTGGTCGACGGCGATCGCCAGATCGCCGACACCCAGGAGGTGCAGTTCGGGGGCCTGAGCTTGGTTGGGCAGCTCATGCACACCGTGGCCAGCCCGGCGGTGGCGTACCTGTTGTTCGTGATCGGCCTGGCCCTGCTGCTGTTCGAGCTGTACACCGCCGGCGTGGGCATCGCCGGGATGGTGGGGGCCGGGTCGCTGATCCTCGGCTGCTACGGGCTGGGGGTTCTGCCCACGCGACCGATCGGAGTCGGCCTCCTGCTCCTTGCCATGTTCGGCTACGGAGTCGACGTCCAGACGGGCGTGCCGCGCCTCTGGACCGCCATCGCGACTGTGAGCTTCGTGCTCGGCTCGCTGCTGCTGTTCGACGGCCTCTCGGTGAGCTGGATCACGCTGCTGGCGGCGTTCGTCGGGATGACCTTGGCGATGTACGCCGGCATGCCCACCATGGTTCGCACCCGCTTCTCGACACCGACCATCGGGTGGGAGTGGATGATCGGCGAGCTCGGCGAGGCCCGTACAGACATCGCGCCCGACGGCGTGATCACGCTGCGGGACGCGCCGTGGCGGGCGCGCACCAATCGTGCGACGCCGATCCACCAGCACGAGCGAGCGCGGGTCGTGGCGATCGAGGGACTCGTGCTGGAGGTGGAGCCAGAGGGCGGAGGGGCGCGCGACTACCGCGAGCGCAAACGCTCGAGCGACTGACATATCGCCTCAGAGCACCCCCGTGGGCGCCGGTTTATTTGGGCTTAGACAACACGGGCGTCATTCTCCCGAAGCAAACCGTCACGGTTGGTTCACGCCTCTGACCAGCAGTAAGACCCGTTCAGCACGCGTCGTATGGACAAGAACTTTCTCTTGTTTCGGTGTATGCGCGGCTGTATGGTCCGCGTTTGAAGGGGGGTAGGCAGTGAGCGCACAGCGTGTTGACGAAGCATGGCAGGTGAGAGCTGCGTGCCGGGGGCCACAAGCCGTCGTGTTCTTTCCACCACCACACTTCGAGCGCAAGAGCGAGAAGCTCAAGCGAGAAGAGCAAGCCAAGGCCATCTGCCGGACGTGCCCGGTGCGGGAACCCTGCCTCGGGTACGCGCTACGCATCCGTGAGCCTCATGGCATCTGGGGAGGATTCAGCGAGGCGGAGCGCAGAGCGCTCGTAGCGCAGCACAACTGACGGCGGCCGCCTCGGCCCGCGCGACGGCGTGGCGCTACGCGTGAAGCAGTGGCGCCGCGTTCGTCGTCTTCCGGGACCCTGCCCCCGGGCTCATTGTGCATGCGACCCCCAGCGGGATGCCGGGCCGGCGGCCGGGGTCTCGGCGATCCTGACCGCCGGCCGGCTCGAGGTGTGGTTGGCGCACCGGAGGCGGCAAGCAACCCCCGGCGATCGCTGCCTGGGCTCGCACGGAGCCCGAGCGGCGTTGTTGCTCTCCCCCTTAGCCTCCGACGCTTCAACCACTCCCGTACGAGAACCCCCGTACCCTCGTACGAGACCCCCGTACTGTTTCCGTATGTTACTCCCTGGTAGCCGGCGTGTGAAGGGGGTCACATCACGGGGCGGACGCACGCCCGGAGGCGCCGCTCGGGCGACGACGACCCGGCGGTAGGCTGAGTCGAACGTGCGGTCGCCCACTGCCAAGGTGTTCGCCCGCCCGACACAACCCGTTACTGCCCACCTGCACGACCCTCGGCACATGGTCTTCCTGCTCGCTCTCCTCTTCCTCGTGGCTCCTCTCGTCGAGCTGGCAGTGATCGTCCAGGTCGCCGACGCGGTCGGGGTGCTCAACACCATCGGACTGCTCATTGCGGTGTCGATCCTCGGTGGCTGGTTGGCCAGGCGGGAGGGCCTCGTCACCCTGCGGCGGATCCAGCTCGCCCTGGGGCGGGGGGAGATCCCTAGCCGCGAGGTCGCCAACGGGGCACTCATCCTGATGGCCGGTGCCCTGATGATCGCTCCCGGCTTCATCAGCGACATCGTCGCCCTGCTGCTCTTGTTCCCTCCCACCAGAGCCGTCTTCCGCCGGGTGCTGGTGCGCGCTCTGGCGGAGCGGGGCCGCGCCCGCGTCACTGTGGTGGGCACCCGGGGTCCCGGACGACGGGGCCCGGGCGGCGACGACATCTGGGACGTCGACAGCTGGGAGGATCCGCCGCGTCCAGCAGCGCGCGGCGAGCTGAGGGACCCCACATGAGCGAGCGTGAGCGAGCGAATCAGAAGGCCAGTGGCCCCGCCGCGCCGCGGCGACCTGTCATTGGCGTGCCGGAGGCACGGCAATGACGGACGAGGCAATCGAGCAGGCACCGGTCGACGTTCCCAAGCCCATCGTCTATGGCGTGGCCAGCGCCCTGTCGCCGATGGTGCGGCGCATCGTCGTTCGCAACCCGGGGATCATGACCGGCCCGGGGACCAACACGTACCTCGTGGGCATTGACGAGATCGCTGTGATCGACCCCGGTCCCGGAGACGCAGAGCATCTCGATGCGATCGCAGGCTGCGGTGGCGACCGCATCCGCTGGATCCTGCTCACCCACACGCACGAGGACCACGCGCCCGGCGCCGTCGGCCTGAAGAAGCGGACCGGGGCCGAGATCCTGGCGTTCGACGGCGGCAAGGGCAAGGTGCGGATCGACGGCACACTCCGTGACGAGTCGATCATCGAGGCGACCGAGTTCCACCTCACGGCCCTGCACACGCCGGGACACGCCTCGAACCACCTGTGCTACCTGCTCAACGAGGAGCGGACCCTCTTCACCGGCGACCACATCATGCAGGGGTCGACGGTGGTCATCCGCCCACCCGACGGCGACATGGCCGCCTACCTCGCTTCGCTCGAACGGTTGAAGCACATCCGGCCCCGCCTGCGAGCGATCGCCCCCGGCCACGGCCATCTCATCACCGATCCCATGGGGGTGGTGGACGAGTACATCGAGCACCGCGTGGCCCGGGAGCAGCAGATCGTCGACGCCCTCACCGCTCGGGGGACGGCCACCGTCACCGAGCTGGTCGAGGACATCTACGTCGATGTCCCAGCCGACCTGCACCCCTGGGCCCGCTTCTCGGTGTGGGCGCACCTGCGGAAGTTGGCCGACGAGGGGCGCGTCAAGGGCGACAACCTCGACGGCAACTGGTCACCGGCCTGAGGTCCGTTGTCGACGCTCTCGTCGACCACCGTGGATTCCGAGGTCATAGGTTCCCCGCGGGCACGCCCAAGGTCATGGGTTCCACATCCGGCATCCATCGCCTCGGCCTCGGGAACGCGGAACCCAGTGGCCTCGGGTCGGTGCAGTGTGCTGCCGGGAACGGAGCCGGCCATGCCAATCAGATGGGGCCGGCGTGGGCCGGGGTGTCGGGCGAACCCTCAGGTGCCGGCGCGGTCGAGCGCGGCGACGGCGGCGTCGAGCATGCGCGCGCTGCAGCCCGCCGCCATGGCCGCCAGCGGCACCGCCTCGTCGACGATCCGCTGAGCGATGTCGCGGAAGGCGTCGGCGGCGGGCCCGTCGCCCAGCGTCACGGGCGACCCCGTGTCGCCGCCGGCGGACACCGACGGCTCCAGCGGCACGGCGCCCAGCAGGGGCACACCGGCGTCGTGGGCAAGCTGCTCCCCGCCGCCCGCGCCGAACAGCTCATAGGTCTCGCCGTGCTCGCAGTGGAAGGCGCTCATGTTCTCGATCACGCCTGCCACCCGCAGGTAGCTCTTGCGGGCCATGCCAACGACGCGCACGGCCACCTTCTGGGCCGCCTGGGCGGGCGTGGTCACGACGATCACCTCGGCCCGCGGCAGCAGCTTGGCCACGCCCATCTGCACGTCCCCGGTGCCCGGGGGCATGTCGATGAGCAGGTAGTCGAGGTCGTCGCCCCATCGCACGTCCTGCAGGAAGTGCTGGACACCCCGGTTCAACATCAGGCCGCGCCACATGAGGGCGGTGCCCTCGTCGTCCACGAGAAAGCCCATCGAAACCACCCGGACGACACCGTCGCCGATGGGCCGCTCGATCGGCACCATCTGCTTGCGCCCGTCGTGCGTCGTGCCGGCCAGTCGTCCCTCCACGCCGAGCATGCGGGGCACCGAGAACCCCCAGATGTCGGCGTCGAGGACTCCGACCTTGTGCCCCCGCTGGGCCAGCGCCGCCGCCAGGTTGACCGTGACCGAGGACTTGCCCACGCCGCCCTTGCCCGACGCGATGAGGATGACCTTGGCGCCGAGCGGCACTGAGGTGTCCTCAGCGCGCTGCGTGATGTTCCAGCGCGCCTTGCCCATGGCCGACGCCCGCTGATCGGGGGTCATCTCGGCCCAGTGCAGGCGCACGTCGGTGACGCCGGGGAGGGAGCCGATCCGCGCCACCACGTCGTGCTGGAGCTGCGATCGGAGGGGACAGCCGGCGGTGGTGAGCGCCACCGTGACATCCACGGAGCCGTCGGCCAGGACGTCGGCCGACCGGGCCATGCCCAGGTCGACGATGTCGCTGCCCAGCTCGGGATCGATGACGCCGCGCAGCGCCGCCAGCACGTCGTCGGGGGTGGGCAGGCCGTCGGCCACTCGCGGGATTCTACCGGTCGATGCCGGTGAAACCGGGCTGGATAATCCCGACCGGCGGTACACTCCGATGGGTGTCGGAGGACACATTCCCCACTCGCACGACCGCCCGGGTCGGCACTCCCCGGCTCGCCGTCCTCAAGGCCCTGGGCGACAACACCCGTTACGCGATCTACCTGGAGCTGGCGCGGTCGCCGCGACCGCTGGCCACGGCCGAGATCGCCGAGACGCTCGACCTGCATCCGAACACGGTGCGCCCCCACCTGGAGCGCATGCGCGAGGTCGGCCTCCTGGACGTCGAGACCGATGCGCGAGGGACCGTCGGACGGCCGCAGCACCGCTACTCCGTCGCCGCGGACGCCCCCGCCCTGGGGCTGGAGCCGGCGACGTTCCCGGTGCTGTCGCGCATGCTGGTGCGGCTGGTGGCGACCGCCGGCCTCGGAACGAGCGAGGCCGTCGAGGCCGGCCGCGAGCAGGGTGGGCTCGATGCCCTGGCCGCTGCGGTGCCGGCCGACGGCGACGAGCATGCCTGTTTGCACGCGCTGGTGGCCCGGCTGGACGCCTTGGGCTTCGATCCGGCCGTGGCCGACGACGACGGGCAGGCCACCGTCGCCTTCACCCACTGCCCGTTCCGCGAGCTCGCCGAACGCCATCCCGACGTGGTCTGCGGCCTGCACCGGGGGCTCGTCGAGGGATTCGTCGACGCGGTCGGCGGTGCCCGGGTGGACACCTTCCACCCCCTGACCGACCGGGCGCCGTGCCAGGTCGAGTTGGAGCTGTCGCCGACCTGAGGGCTTCCGCGACGGCCGCGCCCACCTGGTGTTCGCAACCTGTCCGTGGGCGCCGATACCATGACCTCTGATCTGGGAACCCGAGGAGGCTCCTGACGTGATCGTCCTCACCGACACCGCAACCGACAAGGTCCGCTCGCTCATGGACGCCGAGGGCGTGGCCGACCTGGCGTTGCGGGTTGCCGTGCGCCCGGGCGGCTGCTCGGGCTTCAGCTACGAGATGTTCTTCGACAGCGATGTCGCCGACGACGACCAGACGGCGGACTACTCGGGCGTCAGGGTCGTGGTCGACCCCTCGAGCGCGATGCTCCTCGAGGGCGCCACGCTCGACTACAAGGACGGGCTCCAGGGCGCGGGTTTCGCCATCGACAACCCCAATGCGCAGCGCACCTGCGGCTGCGGCCAGAGCTTCAGTTAGAAGCCCGGGGCATCGAGCCGGGCGAGATCAGGGGCTGGGGGCCAACTAGTGGGTCCGGGGGGGCGAGGTCGGCGTCCGACCCGGAAGCCTTCAGGCCCCGACAGCCGGCCCGACCCCTTCGACCGCTACGCGTCATACGACGAGGACACGTCCGGCTACGACCTGGCCCATGGCGAGCCGTACGGCGACCGACCACCTGCCGGGCAACGCCTGACGGTGCCGATCGGCCGTCCGCCCCCGCGCCGACGTGCGACCGAGGTGCCGGCGCACCTCGCGCCGCGCCACGACAGGCGCCGCCTGGTCGCCCTGGTCGTCGTCTGCCTGCTGCTGGCCGGGGCGGCGTTCGCCGTGCAGCGTGCCACCTCGGACGATGACGGCGAAACCGCCGACCAGCCGAGGGACGCCGGCGCCGACGCGTCCGGGGACTCCACCGGGGCGGAGACCGGGGCGGCCACCACGACTGCCCCCGACCAGGCCGCACCGCCCTCGGGATTCGAGACCCCCGGGCTCCTGACCTTCCGCGGCGGCCCGAGCCGCAGCTACTACGGCGAGGGCCCCGTCCCCAAGCGCCCCGAGGTGCTGTGGAGCTATCCGGGCCAGAGCGGCGGCATGTGCGCCCAGTCGTCTGTGGGCAGCGAGACCAAGGTGTGGTGCGGCACCGGATGGACGGGTCAACCCTCGGTGTTCGAGCGTGACGGCCGCACCTGGGTGGTGTTCGGTGCCTACGACCGGAACATCCACTTCGTCGACTTCGAGACAGGTCAGGACATCCTCCCGCCCTTCCCCACGGGCGACATCATCAAGGGCTCGGTGTCCATCGACGGGGAGGGACTGCCCCTCGTCTACTCGGGGAGCCGTGACAACAAGCTCCACGTCATCGCCATCGACCGGCCGCAGCCCACCGAGCTTTGGTCCCTCGACGCCCAGGCGGTCTCCCCCACCTTGTGGAACGACGACTGGGACGGCTCGCCGCTGGTGCTCGGCGACTACCTCTACGAGGGCGGCGAGAACTCGCAATTCCACATCGTCAAGCTCAACCGCAGCACCGGCGACGACGGGCTGGTCCAGGTGGCACCCGAACTGGTCTTCCACACTCCGGGCTGGGACGACGAGTTGCTCAACGCGCTCAACACCCGCCAGCAGGACGTCTCGATCGAGAATTCGGTCGCCTACCACGACGGGGTGATCTACTTCGCCAACTCGGGCGGGCTGCTCCAAGGATGGGACGTCTCCGGCATCGCCGACGGCCGCCAGCCGAACCGGGTGCTGCGCTACTGGACCGGCGACGACGTCGACGCGTCTGTCGTGATCGACGACCAAGGGTTCCTCTACGTCGGCGTGGAGAACGAACGGGGCAACAGTCGGGCGGCCGAGGTCGGCCAGCTCCTCAAGCTCGACCCGCGCAAGCCCGACAACCCGTTGGTGTGGTCGGTCAAGGACCCCGGCGGCTTCTGGACCACGCCGGCCCTGCACAAGGACATCGTGATCGCCGCCTCCGACGGCGGCACCGTGTTCGGCGTCGACCGGGAGACCGGTGCCGTGCGCTGGCAATTCGAGCTTCCGCCGCCCACGTGGCAGTCGGCGGTGATCGTCGACGACGTGCTCATCCAGGGCGACTGCAGCGGGGTGCTCCACGGCTACGACGTGTCTGACACGAGCGTGGCGCCACGGGAGCTGTGGAACGTCACGCTGGAGGGTTGCATCGAGTCGACACCCGCCGTGTGGAACGGCCGGATCTTCGTCGGCACCCGCGCCGGGCGCTTCTACGCCATGGGAGACGCCGTCTGATCGGAGCGCCGAAGGGAGGGCACGGCGGGCGTGGCCTCTTATCCTCGGCCGCATGCCCGGATCCACACCTCCCGTCGCCCTCGTCGTCGACGGGCAAGATGTCGAGGTACCCGACGACGGCGGCAGCCTGCTCGACGTCCTGCGGGAGCGGCTGGGCATCCGCACGCTGAAGGACGGCTGCAGTCCGCAGGGCCAGTGCGGCTGCTGCACGGTGCTCGTCGACGGGCAGCCCCGGGTGGCGTGCGTGACCCCGGCGCGGCGCGTGCGAGGGCGATCGATCACCACACTGGACGGCCTCGATCCCGCCGAGCGGGCGGCATGGGGTGAGGCGTTCTGCGCCACCGGCGCCAGCCAGTGCGGCTTCTGCACGCCCGGCATTGTGATGCGGCTCTCGGGGCTGCACGCCCGGGGCACGACCCCCGATGACCATCCCGCGGTCGAGCAGGCGCTACTGGCCCATCTGTGCCGCTGCACCGGGTGGCGCACGATCCTCGACGCCTGGTCGGCATACGCCGAGCCGGCACGTCCGCCCGCGGGCCCGCCGCCCCGGGACCTCGAAGCCGCGGGCCGGCGCGCCAGCATCGAGGGACGGACGCTGCAGCGAGTCGATCCGGCGGTGCCCCTCGGCCAGGGGGGGTTCGCCGACGACACTGCTCCCGCCGACGCCCTCGTGGCCGTGCCCGACGGCCACGGCGGCTGGGCCGTGGGTGAATCGGTCGCCGAGGCCCGCGCCGCCGCGGGCAAGGTGCAGGGCCGGCGCACGACTGCCGAGCTGCGCCACCCCCTCGAGCCGCCGCCTGGCGATTGGGATGTAACCCTGCGCACCACCTGGGTGGAGCCCGCCTACCTCGAGCTCGACGCGTCGTGGTGCGTCCCCGGTTGTGACCCCGTGTCGCCGCTGGCCAACGGGGGCGCGTTCGGCGGGAAGCAGGCGACGGTGGTCACCGGCGCCGCCCGCGAGCTGGCCGATCGGCACGGCCGCCCGGTCCGGGTGCTCCTCGCCCGGGAGGACGCCGTCCGGCTGGGCGCCAAACGGCCGCCGATCGCCGCCGGTGTGCGCGCCGACGGGTCCGGCGTCGTGCGGGTGGTGCGCACCGAGGGCGTCACCGGGGCCTTCGCATCGGTGTCACCAACCCTGGCTGTCGAGCAGGTCGACGTCCCCGGACCATCGACGTCGCTGGCGCCGCGGGCGTCCGGATGGGCCGAGGCCCTGGTCCTGTTGGCCGCCGCCGGCGTCCGTGTCGATGCCGACGCGCAGGTGGCCGGCGTCCTCGGGGCCCGACGGGCGGGCGACCGGGCTGAGGTCGGCGTCAGGTCACCCGACGGCGCCGTCGCCCGCGCCGACGTCGTCCTCGGCGCGGAGCCCCGGGTCGACGTGACCGTCCGCTGCGGTGACCCGCTCGACGAGGTCGCGCTGCGGTCGTACTGCGTTGGCGCTGCGCACATGGCGCTCGGGTGGGTGTGCAGCGAGGGGCTGGCCATCGACGAGGGCGGCGCCGTCCACGACCTGACGATCCGCAGCTTCGGCGTGCTGCGGGCGGTCGACACCCCGCCGATCGGCGTGACCGTGGAACCGTCCGACGATCCCCCGGTCAACGGCTCCGATGCCGCCTTCGCCGCCGTGGCGGCCGCTGCTTGGCTGGCGCAGGGCTGCCCCCCGGCCTGGCCCACCGGCCACCGGCTCCGTCGCTGACGGCCGACGATCGGCGCCAACCGCCCCGGACGGAACCGGGGGCACTAGCGTCCGCGAGCATGAGCGAGCCCGCCAAGCCGGTCGGTCCCTACACGCCCATCGTGCGAGCCGGAGAGTGGCTCGTCGTGTCGGGGCAGGTCGGGATCGCAGACGGCCAGATCGTGATGGGGGGCACGGCCGCCGAGCTCCGCCAGGCGATCGCCAACCTCGAGACACAGCTTGCGAGCGAGGGGGCCGGCCTCGCCGACGTCGTGAAGACGACCGTGTTCCTCCGTCACATGAGCGACTACGCGGCGATGAACGAGGTCTACGTCGACTGCTTCGGCGATCACCGGCCCGCCCGGTCGGCGATCGGGGTGGCCGAGCTGCCGCTGGGGGCCCTGGTCGAGGTGGAGGCCTGGGCCCACGTGGGAGGACGATGACCGCATGACTGGCGCCATCCTCATGGCCATCATCCTCGTCCTCGTGATCCCCGTCGCGGTGTGCATGTTTGGCGCCGTGCTGGCGGCGCTGCTGGGCTGGTCCCTCAAGGTGGACGCCGACACCCGCAACGAGGGCAGCGAGCTGATCGCCCTCAACAAGTAGCCCGGGCGCTCACACGCTCCAGCGAGACTGGCCGAACCGATACCCGACCGAGCGCACCGTCTGGATCAGGTTGGCGTGCTCCTCACCGAGCTTGGCGCGCAGCCGGCGGATGTGGACGTCCACCGTGCGGGCGCCGCCGTAGTACTCGTAGCCCCACACGCGGCTCAGCAGCGTCTCGCGCGTGAACACCCGGCCGGGATGCGACGCCAGGAACTTGAGCAGCTCGTACTCCATGTAGGTGAGGTCGAGCGGGTGCCCCTCGATCGCCGCCTGATAGGTCTCGAGATTGAGCACGAGGGGGCCGTACTCGACCAACTCGGGTCTGGTGCCTCGCCCGGTCCGCCAGAACAGGTGCTTGAGCCGGGCCTCGAGCTCGAGCGGCTGGAACGGGTACAGGCAGAAGTCGTCGAACAGGTCCTCGCGCAGTTCCAGGTCCGCCAGCTGCCCGCCCGAGACCAGCAACAGCAAGGGCTCGAGCGGGACGTCGCGCTTGCGCAGCGCCCGGCACAGCGCGAAGGCGCCCTCGGGATCGGCGGCGGCGACGATCACCCCGCCGGCCCAGCCGGCGTCCGGCTCGGATCGTGCCGCCGAGCGCTCGTCGGACACGCCCTTCCACGGATACCCCGCCAGGTCGAGCGCCTGCGCCAGCTCGGGCGGCGCCGGATCGGGGTACAGCAGCAGCGGCTCCATCGGCGGTCCGGAGGCGCTCACAGCCGCGTCAGGTATCGGTCGAGCTCGAACTGCGTGACCTGCGTCTTGTAGTCCATCCACTCCTTGCGCTTGTTGCGGATGAACCATTCGAACACGTGCTCCCCGAGCGCCTCGGCCACCAGCTCCGAGCGCTCCATGGCGTCTAGCGCATCGGACAGCGACTGCGGCACGGTGTCGATGTCCTCGGCCAGGAGCTCCTCGGCCGTGAGCTCGTAGAGGTTCACCGCCGTCTCGCGCGGGAGCACGTAGCTCTCCTCGACGCCCTTGAGCCCGGCGGCCAGGATCACGGAGAAGGCGAGATAGGGATTGCAGGCCGCGTCGGGCGCCCGGTACTCGAGCCGGGCGCTCTCGCTCTTTCCCCGCTTGATCGGCGGCAGGTTGACGATCACCGAGCGGTTGTTGCGGGCCCAGGACGTGTAGATCGGTGCCTCGTAGCCGACCACCAGCCGCTTGTAGGAGTTGACCCACTGGTTGGTGACCGCCGTGATCTCCTTGGCGTGGGCGAGCAGGCCGGCGATGAAGCCCCGACCCACCTTGGACAGGTTGCGCTCGTCCCCCGCCTCGTAGAAGGAGTTGGTGTCGCCCTCGAACAGCGAGAAGTGCGTGTGCATCCCCGAGCCCTGCACGCCTGCGAGGGGCTTCGGCATGAACGTGGCGTGCACCCCGGCCTCGAGCGCCACCTCCTTCACCACCAGCCGGAACGTCATGACGTTGTCGGCCATCGTGAGCGCGTCGGTGTAGCGCAGGTCGATCTCGTGCTGGCTGGGGGCGTCCTCGTGGTGGCTGTACTCGACGGGGATCCCCATCGCCTCGAGCGTGTGGATGGTGCGCTGGCGCAGGTCGGTAGCGACGTCGGCGGTGGTGAGGTCGAAGTAGGACGCCTGGTCGAGCGGCTTGGGTGCCCGGGACGGATCGCCGTCGGCAAAGTAGAAGAACTCCATCTCGGGGGCGGCGTAGAAGCTGAAGCCCCGATCGCGGGCGGCGTCGAGGTTGCGGCGCAGCACCTGCCGGGGATCGCCCTCGAACGCCGTGCCGTCGAGGTTGACGATGTCACAGAACATGCGGGCCGAGGTGCCCAGCCCATCGGCCCACGGCAGGAGTTCGAAGCTGTTGGGGTCGGGCTTGGCGAGCACGTCGGATTCCTGCACCCGGCTGAAGCCGTCGATCGACGAACCGTCGAACCGCATGCCCTCGTCGAACGCCCCCTCGAGCTCGACGGGCGAGATGGCGAACGACTTGAGCTGGCCCAACACGTCGGTGAACCACAGCCGGATCATCCGGACGCCACGCTCTTCGACCGTGCGGTGCACGTACTCACGCTGGCGTTCGGTGCTGTCCATACCGAGAATCCTGCGGGTAGGACGGTTGAAGCCGCAAGCTGGGAATTCCCGGTTCACAATGCGTTCACAATCGGGCAACAACCGGGAAACCGCTCCCTGGCAGCGTTCGGGACGGGCGATACGTGAACCCGCGTACAAGCTCGCGAAACGAGTTCGAGACCGGAGGACAGACTCCCTGATGCCCTACAAGGCCGAATACATCTGGATCGACGGCACCGAGCCGACGGCCAAGCTGCGCTCGAAGACGAAGATCGTCGCCGACGCCGCCGACCTCCCCATCTGGGGCTTCGACGGCTCCAGCACCAACCAGGCCCCGGGCGACCAGTCCGACTGCGTCCTCCAACCCGTGTTCTCCTGTCCCGACCCCATCCGCGGCGGCGACAACGTGCTGGTCCTGTGCGAGGTGCTCGACACCGACATGACCCCGCACGCCAGCAACACCCGCGCCGCCTGTAGCGAGGTCGCCAGCACGTTCAAGGACCACGAGCCGATCTTCGGCATCGAACAGGAGTACACGTTCTTCAAGGGCGGCCGCCCGTACGGCTTCCCGGCGACGGGGTTCCCCGCCCCGCAGGGCGGCTACTACTGCGGCGTCGGCGCCGCTGAGGTGTACGGCCGTGACATCGTCGAGGCCCACCTCGACGCCTGCCTGGCCGCCGGCCTGCACATCTCGGGCATCAACGCCGAGGTCATGCCGGGCCAGTGGGAGTTCCAGGTCGGTCCGGTGGCGCCGCCCCAGGTGGCCGACGAGTTGTGGCTGGCGCGGTGGCTGCTCTACCGGGTGGCCGAGGACTTCGACGTCGCGGCGACGCTCGACCCCAAGCCGGTCCCCGGCGACTGGAACGGCGCGGGCGCCCACACCAACTTCTCGACCAATGCAATGCGGGAGAGCTACGACGCCGTGATCGCCGCGGTCAAGGCGCTCGAGCCCAAGGCCGCCGAGCATGTCGCCGGCTACGGCGCCGACATCCAGCGGCGCCTCACCGGCCTGCACGAGACCGCGCCGTGGGACGAGTTCAGCTTCGGCGTGTCCGATCGGGGCGCTTCGGTGCGCATCCCGTGGCAGGTCGAGGTGGACAAGAAGGGCTACATCGAGGATCGCCGGCCCAACGCCAACTGCGATCCGTACGTCGTGACCCGCCTCATCGTGGGCACCTGCTGCTCGGCGTTGGCGGGCTGACGCGGACGCGACGGGGACGCGACGGGCGAGGTGTCTTGTGTCGGCCGTAGGCCGACGCCGCCAAGGGGCGGCGGGCGGTGGTCGGGCCGGAGTGCTGGTGAACCGGAGAGGGGACGCCGGTCGGCGGCCTCTCTCCGCGTCCGCCGTGGGTTCCCAGGCCCATGTAGCGTGCGGGCGGATCTGGGGCGGCGAGCCCGCCGACGACGCTGAAGGGAGCGATCGTGGAAGAGCGAACCCCTGACGACGTGCTGCAACTGATCAGCGACGAGGGCATCGAGATCGTCGACGTGCGATTCTGCGACCTGCCGGGGCTGATGCAGCACTTTTCCATGCCGGCCGGCCAGCTCACGGCCGACGTGTTCGACGAGGGCGTCGGCTTCGACGGGTCCTCGATCCGCGGCTTCCAGGAGATCCAGGAGTCGGACATGCTCCTGGTCCCCGATCCGAACACCGCCGTCATCGACCCGTTCACGCAGCACAAGACGCTGAACCTCAACTGCTTCGTCAACGATCCCGTCACCGGCGAGTCGTACAGCCGCGATCCCCGCTACGTCGCCCGCAAGGCCGAGGAGTACCTGACGTCCACCGGCCTGGCCGACACCTGCTACGTCGGGCCCGAGGCCGAGTTCTTCGTGTTCGACGACGTCCGCTTCGACCAGAACGAGCACGAGGGCTACTACTCGATCGAGTCGGTCGAGGCGGCGTGGAACACCGGGCGCGAGGAGAATCCCAACCTCGGGTACAAGCCCCGCTACAAGGAGGGCTACTTCCCCGTCCCGCCCATGGACCACTTCCAGGACCTGCGGTCCGAGATGATCCTCCTGCTCGAGAGGGTGGGCGTCGAGATCGAGATCCACCACCACGAGGTCGGCACCGCCGGCCAGGCCGAGATCGACATGCGCTTCGACAGCCTGCTGCGCATGGCCGACAAGCTCATGCTCTACAAGTACGTGGTGAAGAACGTGGCGCGGCAGGCAGGGAAGACCGCCACGTTCATGCCCAAGCCGGTGTTCCAGGACAACGGATCGGGCATGCACACCCACCAATCGCTGTGGAAGGGCGGCGAGCCGCTGTTCTACAGCGAGGCCGGGTACGCCGGGCTGAGCGACATGGGCCGCTGGTACATCGGCGGCCTACTCACGCACGCCCCGGCGATCCTCGCCTTCTCCAACCCCACCACCAACAGCTACAAGCGCTTGGTCCCGGGCTACGAGGCGCCCGTCAACCTGGTGTACAGCCAGCGCAACCGGTCGGCGGCCGTGCGCATCCCGCTGTACAGCCAGAGCCCCAAGGCCAAGCGGTTGGAGTTCCGCTGCCCCGACCCGTCATGCAACCCCTACCTGGCGTTCTCGGCGATGCTCATGGCGGGTCTCGACGGAATCCAGAACCGCATCGAGCCGCCCGACCCGGTGGACAAGGACCTGTACGACCTGCCGCCCGAAGAGCTGTCGAAGGTGCCGCAGGTGCCCGGGTCGCTCGATGCCGTGCTGTCGGCCCTCGAGGAGGACCAGGCGTTCCTCAAGGCGGGCGGCGTTTTCACCGATGACCTCATCGAGACGTGGGTCACGTACAAGCGGGAGAACGAGGTCGACGCCCTGCGGCTGCGCCCCCACCCGTGGGAGTTCGCTCTGTACTACGACCTGTAGACGCCGCCCTACGTTCGGGCGTGCAGAGTCCTGTCTTGGCGGTGCGGGTCGCCTAGTACCGTCGCCCCGATGCGAGGCGTGGCTTCGATTGCCGTCGCGGTGCTGTTCGCGGTCGCCGTCGGCTGTTCCGGGGACGACGACGTCGGCACCGGTAGCGGCGGCACCGGCGCCAGCGCGGCCGGGGACGCAGCGGCACCGCTGACCGCCACCCTGCAGCGGTCGACGCTGTTCGAGACGCACCGTTCCCTGCGCCTGACCGTGACGAATGGCGGCGACCAGGACCTCGAGATCGCCGCGGTCCAGCTCAGCTCGCCGCTGTTCGAACCCGCCCCACCCCAGGTCCGCGACGTGCCCGTGCCGGCGAGCGATCGGGTGGCCATCCCGCTGCCGTTCGGCACGCCACAGTGCGACGACGTCCCAGACGAGCCACCCGAGCTGGTCGCGCGGATCGCCGGCGAGGACGTTCGGGTGGCGATCGAGGAGCGACCCGACAACCTCCTAGCCGAGCTGAACGACACCGAGTGCGCAGCCAGCGCTGTCCTGGCCAGCGTCGACCTGCACCTCGGCGACACGTGGAAGCCCACCGAGACCCGGACCATCGAAGGGGAGATCGAGCTGGCCCAGCGGAGCTCCGGAGTGACGGCGGTGCTGGAAGAGGTCCGGGGCAACGTGATCTTCTCGGTCAGTGCCGCGGGGTCGGCGGGCTCGCCGCTCGAGGTCAGCGACGACGCCCCTTCGGCGGCCGGCCCCATCGCCATCACCGCGGCCCGCTGCGATCCGCACGCGCTGATCGAGTACAAGCGCACCTTCATCTTCAGCAGCTACGTTGCGCTCGACGGGGGCGAACGCACGCGGGTCGACATCGAGGCCGAAGGGGGCGCCCGCCGTGCGTTGGAGGAGCTCCTGAGGTCCTGCATGGGCTGAGTGGTGGCGTGGTCCCGTCCACCACCGCCAACCGGCGTCCCAAAGGGCCGGTAACCGTCACATCCGAACGCCGGAACGTCAGGCGGTGCCGGTGCGGGCGGTGGCGCCGGCGGCCTCGAGGCCCTCGGGTACGCCGTCGACATACGTGACCCGGTTGGTGCGTACCGCGGCCACGGTGTCGCCCGGCACGATGAGGCCCACCAGGTTGAGCGGGTCGGTGGCGTTGACGGTGACACACTCGCCCGTGGTGGGCAGCTTGCGCACGTGCGCCAGCTGCTCGGCGGCCGCTGGCAGCGCGTACTGCTCGCCCGAGAACCCGCTCACGAAGCGCCCACCGCGCACCAGTCCGCGGTCCTCCAGCCTCCGCAGCGCCCACTGCAGGTCGCGCCACGGCAGCCGGAGGGAGTCGCGCAACGCCAGGTCGCGGAACACCACGCCCCAGCGGTTGAGGAGCTGCTCGGCCACGGTCTCGGCCAGCTCCTCTCGGTCGAGCCGATCCAGGTCGCCCCCACCCGCCACACCGTCGGCCGCAGCCAGACCCGGCACCAGCGACCACCGACCGGCCGACGCAGCCGTGGCGCGCTCGAACCGAGCCGGCCGGGAGAATCGCTGTGGGCGCGGGCGGGAGCCCGCACCCACCCCGGGGCGTGGGCGACCGGGCTGGGGGCGACCCGACGGTGGGCGGCCGGCCACCCGGGCGCGGATGGCGCCGAAGCCGTCGGACATGATGAGGCCCCGGGCGACCCCGTCCCACAGCCCCCGCTCGATGTCCTCGGGCAGCCGCCGCGTGGCCGCGGCGAGGTCGCCGGCGAAGCACGCGCCTCGCTCCCGCAGCACCTCGATGATCTCGGCGGTGGCGCCGGCCGTCGGCTCGAGGGGCTGGGAACCGGACCGGGCCGCGGCCAGCAGCCAACCGAGGTCGTCGCGCAGCACCACGGCAATGGGCGTCGCCTTGGATGGCGCGGTCGCCGGCGCGTCGGGATCGTCGCGGCTGCGGGTTGTCAGCCGCAGCCAGGCCACCTCGCCGTTGTGGCACAGGTGATCGAGCCAGGCGGACTCGTAGCGCCGCATCCGCCGCGCCAGGAGCTCGGCCTCCCAGGTGACCGCCGCGCTCTCGAACCCCTGGAGCTGCTCGAGAACGGCGACCAGCCC
>JBKPHE010000101.1:0-5194 GCA_046744485.1 Actinomycetota bacterium
CTCGCGTGCGCGCGCTGCGCGCGTGTGGGTCGAGCCGTCGGGTGGACATCCGGGCGGGCCGTGGTTGGGACCGTGTGCCGCCGACGCCGGGACGAGTGGCGGCCGGGTCGGACGGCCCGAAGCAGAGCGCTTGCGCCTGGACGAGCACCCCTGGACAAGCACCGCCATCCACAACGAGGGTGCGGGCCTGATTGCCGCTAGCTGCGGGCGGGATGGCGGGGCCGAGCGGTGCCCGCACGCAATCCACTGGCGATCGTGGCCCGGGTCTCGGTCGCCGTGAGCCCAGCCGCGCCGGCGGCGTGGGTGAGGGCGGCGACAACGTCGTCGGGAACCAGGTGACCGCCAGCGACCATTTGGCCGAGGGAGAAGGCGGCGCGATTCTCCATGCCGCCGGGGCAGCGATCACCACGCGGTTGCGTGGTTCCCGGCTTGCGGCGCGGCCGGCTGATCAGCCCAGCGTCAACCACGAGCTCACGTTGGTTCGGGGATGTGATCGTCGCCGGACTGACGCCAGACTGAGTCGTAGCCAAGGGAGGTTCTCGAGATGAACGAGACGTACTTTTCGACCGAGGCTGCCAAAGGATCACGCGAAGGCAGCCAACCGTTGATTCATCAGCATGGCCGGGAGATCCAGGGTTTCGGGACGGTCCGGTTGTTCCCGATCGCCCTGTCCGACGAGGCCCGGATGGAGAGCTGCCAGCTCTTCAACCAGATCCTGGCCGACTCGATGATCCTCTACAGCCACTACAAGAAGCATCACTGGCTGGTGCGGGGCCACACCTTCTACCAGCTGCACCTGCTGTTGGACAAGCACGCCAGCGAGCAGCTCGAGCTGATCGACCTGCTGGCGGAGCGGGTCCAGACCCTGGGCGGTGTCGCCATCGCCGACCCTCGGCATGTGGCCGAAGTGACCAAGGTGCCGCGGCCACCAGATGGCGCCGAGGAGGTGCCTGCGATGCTGTCGCGGCTGTTGGAAGCCCACGAGCTGATCATCGCCGAGGTCCGGGACGCCATCACCGCGACCGGCGCCAACCGTGACGACGGCTCCAACGACATGTTGATGAGCGACGTCCTGCGCCGCCACGAGCTGCAGGTCTGGTTCGTGGCCGAACACCTCGTGGACACACCCATCACACGCGCCTGACAGGCGCGGTGGAGCCTGGATCGTTCCCGCCGGACCGAGACGCTAGTGACGGTCCCGGCGGCCGTCCTCGGCGACTAATGGGCTCGGGTAGATTGCGCCGGCTACAGGCTGAGCTGCTCGAGGCCCGCGAGGTACGCCTTGGAGTAGCTCGGGAATTGGGCCACCCCATTGAGGAGGATGCCGATGGGGAGCTCGGCCCGGATCGCCAGTGCGGCCCAGTGGATCCACTCGGCAGCCAGCGGCGCCACCGCCCAGGCGCCAAGCAGCACCCGTTGTTGCCGATCGGCCACCAGCCTGAGCTCACTCGGGCGGTCGCGTTCGTGGGTCCAGGGTCGGGAGATCGCCTCGGGGAGCGGCACCGTGGTGATGGTCACGTCGTGGCCCTCGTGGCGGGCTTGGCTGAAGTCGAGGATGAGGACGAGCTACGCGGCGAGCACGACCACCAGCGCGACACGTCCGAGGGTGCGCGTGACGCCTCGCGCTCGCGGCCCGTGGGACTGGACAGTTCCGTCGGCTCGGTGCCGACGACGGAGTCTCCTAGTGGTGAACCAGCTCAGCGTCAGGGTGCGGCTGGCGGCGCGGGCGTACTCGGCGGTCGGCTCTTCGCGGAAGAGCCGCCAGACGGTGCCCACCTGCGACAGCTGCGCGCGTCAGCGGGTAGGCGCTGGCCAGCACGCCCACGGCGACACCCGCGAGGGTGGTGTGCGGCCAGGAGTACGGCAGCGCTGGCGCTCTCCGTGGCGACGAACTGCCGTAGGGGCGCCAGGCGCCGGATCCAGGGCGTGATGTCGGCGGACGGCTCGGCGATGCCGCCATTATCGGGCTCGGGGCATTCACTCACGTGGGGAGGCGGCGCACGGCGGCGAGCACGCCTCGACGTCGCGCACGTGCGTGACGCCGGCGGGCGAGACGTGGGATGGGAGAGGTCGTGTGCCGGGTGCTAGCTCAGGGACACTGTTGACCAGGCGGCGCCGAGGGCGTCGTGGTCTGCGGGCAGTTCGTGCATTGCCAGGACGAGGGTTGCGTGTGGCAGTTGGTGGCGTATGGCCTTGAGGACGTGGGTGCTGGTTGTGGTGTCGAGGGCTGTGGTCGGCTCGTCGACGAGCAGCACGTCGGGTCGGGTGGCGAGGGCGCGGGCTATGTGTGCCGTGGCCGGCAACGTTTGCTTGCCGCGTCCACCCGCTGGGGGGTGGAGTCTGTTTTGATCGCGGTATGGCCGACAGAGTCCGTGTCCGGGAGATCAGCAGCGAGGAAGGCCAGCGGCTGCTGCGCATTGTGCGCCGTAGTTCGGGGTCGGTGGTGACATGGAGGCGGGCGCAGATGGTGCTGCTGTCCGCCCAGGGCATGGACGTGGCCCAGATCGCCAAGGTGGCGTTCACGTCCGAGGACCGGGTCCGGGCGGTGCTGCACACCTTCAACGACGATGGCTTCGAGTCGCTGTACCCGAAGTACTCTGGTGGCCGGCCGCCCACCTTTACGCTGCCCCAGCGACGCGAGATCAAGAAGATCGCGTTGGCTCGGCCTGGGGATCACGACCTGCCGTTCTCGACCTGGAGCCTGGCCAAGCTGGCCGACTTCTTGGTGGCTGAGGGGGTGGTCGACGACATCAGCCACGAGGGCCTGCGGGCGCTCCTCCGAGAGGAGGGCGTGTCGTTTCAAGTCATCAAGACCTTCAAGGTGAGCAACGACCCGGACTTCGAGGCCAAAAAGAACCGGGTGCTCGAGCTCTACGACATCGCCGACGGCAAGGCGAAACCCAAGCCTGGGGATCCGACGGTCGTGTTCTGCATGGACGAGTTCGGCCCGCTCAACCTGCAGCCGCATCCCGGCAAGCAGTGGGCATCGGTCGCCGACGGCACGGGCGATCCCGGCTCGCCCCGTCGGCGGCACCGGCGGGCGACGTTCACCCGACCCCACGGTGTCCGCCACCTGCTCGCCGCCTACGACCTGGGCCGGGACCGGCTCTACGGGCACATCAAGTCCCGCAAGGGCCGCGTCGAGTTCCTGGCGTTCTGCCGCTACCTGCGGTCGCTGTACCCCCCCGAGTTGCGGATCGCGATCGTGCTCGACAACTTCAGCCCCACCTCTCGACGAAGAAGGACCAGCGCGTCGGGAACTGGGCGGCAGCGAACAACGTCGAGCTGGCCTACGTGCCGTTCTACGCGTCATGGCTCAACCGCATCGAGGCTCAGTTCACCGCGCTGCGCTACTTCGCCCTCGACGGCACCGACCACGAGTCCCACCACGCGCAGGCCAGCATGATTCGGGCGATCAAGCCCTGTGGACGGTCGACGCGCGGCCGCCAGACGCCCTGGTGGTCGATGTCATGATCCCGCACCCCAGCGGCGTCGAGGTGTGCCGCCATCTCCGCCGCCGCGGGTTCGACGGCCCGATCGTGGTCATCAGCGCCCGCAGCAACGTCGACGATCGCGCCGCGGCGCAGCGCGCCGGCGCAGACCAGTTCCTGGCCAAGCCGTTCGCGCTCGCCGAGCTGGTCTCCACCCTCGACTCGCTGATCGACCCACGGGCCACGAGCTGAGCGACCAACGCCTGCCTCCCAGCGGCGTGCGGCACCGCTCGGCGGCGACGGGCTCTCTCATCGTCACCTCATCGACCATGTTGCAAGCTGCCGACAACGGGCGTGACCTCAGTGCAGACCTCGCAACGGCGGGCGGCAGCTGGCCACCCCGGTCCACGCGCAGGCGAGCAACGGAGCGGAGCCATGTTCCACAGAGAGCAGGCCACCGACCAGGACCAGGACCGACAGAACCTCACGGCACTCGTCCAAGGCTGGCTCACCTAGTGGGCGCTCCCGGAAGTTCCGTGGATGAATTGCCGAGGCAGATTCGTCGCTGGCGAGGACGCAGGCGGAAGCCGCCTCCCGTCGCTGCGGCAAGGAAGCGAAACGACGGCATGAAAGGCGAGCGTCCGCTACTCGTCCGAAGCCCTTCGGCCCGCCGGCACCAGGTCGAGCCCCGACACGGTCGGTCTGGACGCCGGCACATCCTGCGGGTGCCGAGTGCGATCGGATGGCGGCGTTGCGTTGGCGGGGCTGAGGCAATCGTGAACGGTCTTCCGAGCCCGAGGCAAGGACTGACCGTCACCGTCGGTCATTGCCTCCGGTCCGGCACAGCGTTCGTCATTGCCTCGGGTGTCGGGAGGTACTTCGGGGGCGTGGCGCCTGCCATTGGGTGAGCACGGGACTTCCCATGTCGTGTGAAAGGCCAGGAGGCCTACAAGATGAGGATGAGAGTTATTGCACTCGTTCCGGCGGTGCTGGCGGCAGCCGTTCTGCTTACTGCGACAACAGCGTCGGCGGCCAGCGGCAACACCGGCTTCGGCTTCAATGCAACCGGCATCCGCGGCTTCCCCACCGGTGCCGCATCGCTCACGGGCGGCGGTTCGTACAACCCCGCGTCGGGCTTCGTCAAGTCGGCTGGCGGCTTTCGATGCACCGCCGACGTCGGGCAGGGGCCACTGGCGGGATGCCTCACCGGCCAAGGCGTTCGCTGGGATACCGTCGAACTACGGGCGAGCACGACATTCAAGTGCACGGGGTCGGCGGCGGAGGCCCTGAAGACCTCTGTCACCGATGAGAACACGGTTGTGTTGCTTGCAGACTTCTACCGTGCTGGCGACGGTGTCGACGAGTCCTTCACCGCACCGATGATCGTCTCCGCCGACGACATCGCGGCCGACGTCGCCGGGATCCAAAACGTCTGGATTCAGGGCGTTGGCTGTGCGCCCGGGGTGGCGAACTTCAGCTCCTGAAGTGACCGGTCATGGCCAGACAGATATCGAAGAAAACACGACATCGGAGGAGGAGTGGTATGCATATAGGTCTGAAATTGGTGCCTGCATCGATCGCTCTAGCGGTGCCAGCAGCTTTGTGTGCGGCCGGCCAGACTGGTGTTGCGTTCGCATCTGATGGAAGCATGAATGGTGCCGCGGGTCAGATGCCCGCCTTTTACGATGGTGAGCTGTTCACCGTCAACATGAAAGAGATGCCGGGCAATGCTTCCGACTCGTTACGCGGAAACAACATGAGCA
>JBKPHE010000060.1:0-7354 GCA_046744485.1 Actinomycetota bacterium
CGTGACTAACGCGAACGTCGTGGGCGTCTACCGGCGCCGATACGACGACTTCCCGCCCCCGGTGTGGGCGTCCCGCGGAGGCCGGTGCCAGCTCTGGCTGCGCGCCGACGTCGAAGCATGGGCGCGGGCTACTGGCCGGTCCGAAGCGTGGGCCCGAGCTACCGGCCGTCGACCGTGACCGGCTACCAAACGGCTACCAATCGGTGAACCGATACGACCTAGAACACTAGGCGAACTAGGATGACCTAGAAACCACTGATCTCCGAGAGGGGCGACGTACTGTGCCGACCGTGGTCCAGATCAACTACGAGGTGGACGACGACCTCCACCACCGGGTGCGGATGGCGGCCGCCCGCGAGCGCACCACCATCAAGAAGTTCGTCATCGCTGCGCTGACCCAGGCTGTCCAGCTCAACGAGGCCGGCGAGCGAGTGGTACCCGAGGACGACGAGGCCCGCTGACGTCGGGGCGTGGGCCCGGGGGGACGGGGCGGCTGTAGTCCTCAGCCAGTCCTCAACTCCCCGAGATTCGGTGTGACAGGCCGTGACCTCGTGAGACGGGTATGGGCTGGTCAGCGGTGGTATCTCCCGTTGGGGTCCTGGTCACAGAACCCCAAGGAACGCTTCTCCACCAAGCGTTGATCCGGACCTTCGTCCGCACGTTCCCGGCGGGCCGGTTCACACCGGCACGAGCGCGGCGCGCAGGAGCGCCAACAGCTCGTCGCGGCGCCGCACCAGCGACGCCAGCGTGGGCTCCTCCCCGAACGCCCGCAGCACCTCGACCTCCGCGGCCAGGCCGGTCACCATCGAGTAGGCCGCGAGGAGGATCAGGCGAGGCTCGTGACGCCGCATGCGCCCGGCGTCCATCTCGACTGCGAGGAACCCCGCGGCCCGATCCACCAGCGGTGCGACAGCGGCCAGTAGGCGGGTCGAGGCCGGTGGGCCCAGCCGGCTCACCTCCCGCAGGAAGCCGAGCATCGACGGATGGCGGGCCGCCAGCCGGAACATCGCCCGAACGATGGCATCCACCCGGTCGAAGCCCTGACCGGCGCGGGCGACCGCCCGCTCGAGCCGGCTGGTGAGCTCGGCGGCCGTGCGGTCGATGGCGGCGTCGAGCAGGGCCTCCTTCGACGGGTACCAGTAGAGGATCGTCTGCTTGCGGATGCCCAGGTCGCGGGCCAGGTCGTCCAGCGAGGTGGCGCCGTAGCCGCGGCTGCCGAAGGCGTCGAGCGTCGCGTCGAGGATGCGATCGGCGGTGTTGGTGCGGTGGGAACCGAAAGCGGGGCTCGGCGCCGGCGTCGCCCGTGCCATCTACCAGATGGTAGACAAACGCGGTGGAGTCGGTCGCGAAGGCCCTCGAGGGGAAGCGCATCGCCATCACTGGTGGCACCGGGTTCCTCGGGACTGCGCTCATCGAGCGCCTGCTGCGGTCGGTGCCCCGGTGCGAACTCGTGCTGCTCGTGCGGCCGGGGAAGCGTTCGTCGGCCTCCCAGCGGGCCCGCCGCGAGATCTTCCGCAACGACGCCTTCGATCGGCTGCGCTCGGGGTTGGGGACGTCCCAGCTCGACGCGCTCGTCGACGAGCGGGTCCGGGTGATCGCCGGTGACGTCGGCACGGACGGTCTCGGCCTCGACGACGCGGACCGGACCACCCTGGCGTCATGCGACATCGTCGTGCACTCGGCCGCCACGGTGGCGTTCGACTCGCCACTCGATGGCGCCGTCGAGGTCAACCTGCTCGGTCCCAGCCGGATCGCCCGCACGCTCAAGGACCTGGGCGTCACCCCCCATCTGGTCGCCGTGTCGACCTGCTACGTCGCCGGCAACCGCAGGGGGGCGGCACCCGAGGAGCCGGTCCACGACAGCCCCTTCTTCGTCGACGTCGACTGGCGCGGGGAGGTCGACGGCGCCCGCCGCGCCCGCCGGGATGCGGAGTCGGAGAGCCGCACGCCGGAGGCACTCGCCCGCTTCCGCAAGCAGGCCCGCCACGAACTGGGCGCCGCCGGCACGCCCGCCCTGGCGGCCAAGACCGAGCAGCGCCGCCAGAGCTGGGTCAAGGACCGCATGGTCGAGGCCGGACGGGCGCGGGCGGCCTCCCTGGGCTGGCCCGACGCCTACGCGTACACCAAGGCCCTGGGTGAGCGCGCGCTGCTGCAACAGCGGGGCGAGCTGCCGGTGTCCATCGTGCGGCCGTCGATCATCGAATCGGCCTGGGCCGAGCCCAGACCGGGCTGGATCCGCGGCTTCCGCATGGCCGAGCCCATCATCATCAGCTACGCCCGCGGCCTCCTCCGGGAGTTCCCCGGTGTCCCCGAGGGCACCGTGGACGTCATCCCCGTCGACATCGTGGTGGGGGCGGTGGTCGCGGTGGCGGCCGGCGGTCCCCCCACGGAGCCGGCGATCGTCCAGGTGGCGTCGGGGTCGACGAACCCGCTGCGCTACCGGCACCTCGTCGACCTGGTGCGCGAGTGGTTCCTCGAGCGGCCGTTGTACGACGCGGAGGGCCAGCCGATCGTCGTGCCGGACTGGTCGTTCCCGGGGCGGGGCCGGGTCCAGCGCCAGTTGGTGCGGGCCAAGACCGCCATCGAGCGGGCCGAGTCGACGCTGCAGTCACTGCCGCTGCGAGGCAGGCAGGCGGCGTGGTCGGCCAAGCTCGAGGAGCGTCGGGAGGATGCCGAGCGGGCCCTCGGCTACGTCGAGCTGTACGGCGCCTATGCCGAATGCGAGGCGATCTACGGGGTCGACCGCCTGCTGGCCCTGTGGGACACCCTCGGCGCCGACGACCAGGCCGCGTTCTGCTTCGACCCGCGGGTGATCGACTGGCGCACGTACGTGCACGAGGTGCACCTCCCGTCGGTGGTCCGGCACGCCCGCGTCCGGACGACCCCCGGCGGGCGCAGCAGCGAGAACCGCCCGGACCGGCTGCGTCGCCAGGTGCTCGCCCCCGAGCGGCACTTCGCTGCGTTCGACCTGGAGAACACGCTCATCGCCTCCAACGTGGTGGCGTCGTACTCGTGGCTGGCCACCCGGCGACTCCCCCGCGACGACCGTGTGCGCTACGTGCTCAAGACCCTGGCCGAGGCGCCGTCGCTGCTGGCGCTCGACCGGCGCGACCGCAGCGACTTCCTACGTCACTTCTACCGGCGTTACGACCGGGCGCCCATCGGCCAGCTCGACGCCGACTCGACCGAGATGTTCAGCCACCTGCTGCTGGCCAAGTCGTTCCCCGCCGCCATCCGCCGGGTGCGGGAGCACCGACGCCTCGGCCACCGCACCCTGCTCATCACCGGGGCGCTCGACTTCGCGATCGGCCCCCTGCGGCCGCTCTTCGACGACGTGGTGTGCGCCCGGCTCGACACCCGCCCCGACGGCACCTACCGGGGCGAGCTCGTCGACGTGCCGCCCACGGGCGAGGCGCGGGCCACGCTGCTCGCCGACTACGCCGCCGCCAACGGCTTCGACCTGGCGGAAGCGGTCGCGTACGCCGACTCCACCAGCGACCTGCCGATGCTGGAGGCGGTCGGGTTCCCGGTGGCCGTCAACCCCGAGACGCGGCTGGCGGCGCTCGCCCGCAAGCGGGGCTGGCTGGTCGAGCATTTCGACAAGGCCGCGGGTGCGCCCGAACCGCCGTTGCCGATCGGGCCTGCGTGGCGCGGCGGCGGAAAGCCCGGGCTGCTGACCCGGCTGCTCACGTCGGACGTGCTGGCGGGGAGCAACGGGGGCCGGCGATGAAGGCCCTGATGTTCTCCCGCCGGCCGGCCCGGTATGCGGCGGCGATGGTGGCGGGCTCGCTGCGACCCGGGCGCGGCGCTCGCTACGGCCCGCTGTCGCTGCGCGACGTCGACCCGCCCGACCTGCCGGGGCCCGGGTGGCGGTGGCTGCGCCCCCGCCTGTCCGGGATCTGCGGCAGCGACCTCGCCACCATCGACGGTCGGTCGTCTCGCTACTTCGAGCCGATCGTGTCGTTCCCCTTCACGCCGGGCCACGAGATCGTCGGCGATCTCGACGACGGCCGACGCGTTGTGGTGATCCCGGTGTTGCACTGCGCGGCACGCGGCGTCAACCCCCCCTGCGACATGTGCCAGGCGGGCCGCATCAACCTGTGCGAAAGGGTGGCGTTCGGTCACCTCGAACCCGGCCTGCAGTGCGGGTTCTGCGCGTCTACCGGCGGCGGCTGGTCGCAGGAGATGGTGGTCCACGAGTCGCAGGTGGTGGACATTCCCGAAGAGCTCACCGACGAGGAGGCGGTGCTCGTCGAGCCGACCGCCTGCGCCGTGCACGCCGCACAGCAGGTGGCGGACGACGTGGTAGCCGTGATCGGAGCCGGCGCCCTGGGTCTCCTGACGATCGCCGCGCTCGGCGCGCTCGCAACGCCCCGGGGACCGTTCATCGCCACCGCCAAGCACCCCGAGCAGCAACGCTGGGCCAAGGAGCTCGGCGCCGACACCGTGTGCGCGCCGGGAGAGCTCGAACGGATGGTGCGCTCGGCGACGGCGTCGCTGGTCCTGGATCACGGACAGCTCACCTGCGGGGTCGACGCCGTGATCGACTGCGTGGGCTCGGACGACTCGATCGCCCAGGCGATCCGCGTGTGCGCGCCGGGCGGCACCGTGTACCTGGTCGGCATGCCGGGTGTCACGACCCTCGACCTCACGCCGGTATGGCAACGCGAGGTCGGCCTACGGGGCGTGTACGCCTACGACGAGCACGACGAGGAGGGCCACGACTTCCCCACCGCCATCGACCTGATCCGCCGGCTCGACCTCGGCCGGCTGGTGTCCGCCAGCTACCCGCTGTGGCGCTACGAGGACGCCATCGAGCATGCCGCCAACGCTGGGCGCCGAGGTGCGGTGAAGATCGCCTTCGATCTCCGGGGCGAACGGCGAGGGATCGACCGATGAGCCCGGATTGGCGTGGCCAGTTCCGAGATCCCCGCACCAGCGAGGAGCACAGCTAGATGCCCCGCCCCGGATTCGTGCTCGAGGTCGACCGTTCCACCCCGCCGATCCTGTTCCACCACGGCGAGAGCCTGCGGCTGGAGAAGCTGCCCGCCGGGCGCAGCCGCGTCCTCTACCCGGGCGAGCCGCTGGAGCCGCTCGACGATCCCGAGGGTGCCATTCGCCAGGCGCTCGAGAGCCCCCTGGGTGGGGGCCCACCGCTCCGGGCGCTCCTCCACGCGGGCATGAAGCTCACGATCTGCTTCGACGACATCTCGCTGCCCCTGCCGCCCATGCGCCGGCCCGACATCCGCCAGCGAGTGATCGAGGCGGTGCTCGACCTGGCGGCCGAGGCGGGAGTCGACGACGTTCACCTCATCGCCGCCCTGGCCCTGCACCGGCGCATGACCGAGGCGGAGCTGCGCCACGCCGTGGGCGACCGGGTCTACGACGCCTTTGCCCCGCACGGCCTGCTGTACAACCACGACGCCGAAGACCCGGACAACCTCGCCTTCCTCGGCACGACGCCCCAGGGCGAGGAGGTCGAGATCAACAAGCGGGCGGCCGAGAGCGACCTGGTCGTCTACGTCAACATCAACCTGGTGGCCATGGACGGCGGCCACAAGTCCACCGCCACCGGCCTGGCGAGCTACCGCAGCCTGCGGCATCACCACAACGTCACCACCATGCTGCACAGCCGCAGCTTCATGGACCGCCATCACTCCGAGCTGCACATCTCCAACTGGCGCATGGGCAAGGTCCTGCGCGACGCGGGCGTGAAGATCTTCCAGATCGAGACCACGCTCAACAACGACACGTTCGGCGCCGGCGGTCCCATGGCCGTGTTGCAGAAGCGGGAATGGGAGTGGACCGCCCGCGACCGGGCCAGCTTCCTCGCCATGAAGGCGGGCCTCGACCGCCTGCCGCTGAAGGCCCGCCGCAGGATCTTCCAGGCGTGGCAGGCGCCTTACGGGGTGACCTCCGTGCAGGCCGGCGACGTCGAAGCCGTGCACGACGTGACGACCGAAAGCGTCTTCCGCCAGCAGCTGGTGCCCATCGAGGGCCAGACCGACATCCTGACCATGGGGCTGCCCTACATCTGTCCCTACAACGTCGGTTCGGTGATGAACCCGATCCTCGTGATGTGCCTGGGGCTCGGCTACTTCTTCAACATGTACCGGGGCCGCCCCCTGGTGCGCGAGGGCGGTGTGGTGATCATGAGCCACCCGACCAGCTGGGAGTTCCACCCCGTGCACCATCCCAGCTACATCGACTTCTTCGAGCAGGTGCTGGCCGACACCACCGACCCGTTCGAGATCGAGGCCCGCTACGAGAAGCAGTACGCCGAGGACGAGTGGTACCGGCACCTCTACCGGACCAGCTACGCCTACCACGGCGTCCATCCCTTCTACATGTGGTACTGGGGCTGCCACGGGCTGGCGCACACCGGCAAGGTGATCGTCGTGGGCGGCGAGACCCGCTCCGTCCGCCGGCTGGGCTTCACGCCGGCGTCGACGTTGGCCGACGCCCTGGAGATGGCCGAGGACGTGGTCGGGCGCAACGCCACCATCACCCACCTCCACAACCCGCCCCTGGTCATGGCGGACGTCAAGTAGGGCGCTGGGACGACACGATGGCCGCACTCGCCGATGCTGTGACCAGGCGGTTGCCGCGTCTGCCCTTTCCGTACTCGGCGCCGTCGGTGCCCGCCGGGGTCGACATCCCCGAGGCTCCGCCACGGTCGGGTCCCCACTACGACACCGACTGGGCCCGCCGCTATCCCGCGCGGCTGGCGCGGGCGGCGCTGGTGGAAACCGTGGGCCGGGGACTGGTGGCCGCCCTGGCACGGCCGCGGGTGGCGGGCCTCGACCGCCTCGACGCGTTGGCGGACCGCGACCACGGGCCCGTGATCTTCGCCGCCAATCACCACAGCCACATCGACACGCCGGTGCTGCTCACCGCGATCCCCGACGCCTGGCGCCACAAGCTGTTCGTCGGCGGTGCCGCCGACTACTTCTTCCGGACCCGGCTGACGAGCGCGTTGTCGGCCCTGGCCATCGGCGCCATTCCCATCGAGCGCACCAGGGTGTCGCGGCGCTCGGCCGACCGGTCCGCCGAGCTGATCGACGCCGGCTGGTCGATGCTCATCTTCCCGGAGGGTGGCCGCAGCCCTGACGGGTGGGGCCAGTCCTTCCACGGTGGCGCCGCGTACCTGGCGCTGCGTTGCGGCGTGCCCGTGGTACCGATCCACCTGCACGGGACCGGCCGCATCCTGCGCAAGGGCAAGCGCTGGCCCACGCCGGCCACCGCCACCGTCACCTTCGGTGCCCCGCTGCCACCCGACCCGGGCGACAACGCCCGCCGCCTGTCCGCCACCATCCAGCGGGCGGTGGAGGCATTGGCCGACGAGGCCACGACC
>JBKPHE010000128.1:0-7693 GCA_046744485.1 Actinomycetota bacterium
AGTCCGAGCACGACGTCGTGGCGTGCGCAGCGGGGCACGATCCCGTCCAGCGCTGTGAGGGCATCGACCCGGCTTCCCGCGGCCAGGTGGACTCGAGCGGCGCTGATCGCACTCCAGAAGGGATCGGCGACCTGCTCGGACCAGCGCCGCGCTTCGTCGAGCGCGCCCGTGACCAGTGCCAGCTGCGCCCCGACGCGGGCGAGCCAGTCGCGTCCACCGGGTCCGAAGGACTCGGCCTCGACCAGCGCCTCCGCCTGCGCGAACACGGCCCGGGCGGCGTCGACGTCGCCCTCGTCGAGGCGCGCCTGGGCGAGCTCCAAGGTCGCCAGGATCCGGCAATAGAGCATCGTCTCGGCCGGCGCATCCGCAAGCGCGGCCAGCGCGGGTACGGCACGCTCGCGATCGCCGAGCTCGCGGTGCGCCACGGCCTCTGCTAGGGCCAGCTCGGTCCGGAGGATCGTCATGTTGGCGACCTCGGCGGCGTGCCGCACGCCGGCGGCGACGCGGAGCGCGTCCGCCGGCCTGCCGGCGAGCGCCTCACCCAGCGCCCGGGTTCCCTCGAACGACAGGCGGCGCTCCGGGTCGCGGCTCAGCGCCAGATCCACCTCGCGCACGTCGTCGCCCGCGTCGTTCCAACACTCCGACAGCGCCCACGTGCGCGCGACCATGTTCCAGCCGAAGCGGCCCAGTGGGTCGCTCCACCACGCCTGGCCCAGGTCGCCCATCGCCCGCTCGGCCAGCGCCTTGCCCTCAAGCCAGTCGCCACTCATCGTCGCTGCGATCGACCGCAACATCGTCAAGCGCGGTTGGAGCGTCCGGTCCAGGGGCAACCGGGCAGCCCACCACGTCGCCTGCTCCACGAGCTCGAGGAAGTGGCGGCGATCGACGAGCATGTGACACCAGGCGAACTCGACCATCGATTCGATGCCGGAGCTTGCGAGCCCGCGTGGCAGCGCGGCGATCGTGCGTTGGATCGTCGTCTCGTGGCCGGAGTCGTACAGGTCGGCTTGGTTCATCGCGAGCAGGCGCAGTGCATCCCGGTGTCGGCCGGCGAGGAGCAAGTGCTCCAGCGCCGCGGGAACCACCCCGGCGTCCTCGAACCACTGGGCGGCTCGGGCATGCCGCTCGACGAGCCGCGTGGGGGACCGCCTCCCGAGGTCGGCGAGCAGCGCCGAGCGGACGAGGGAATGCACGAACCAACCATCCCTACCGAGGCGTGCGACGAAGAGGCCGCGCGCCTCGGCTCGGGCGAGGAGGCTGTCGGCATCGTCCCGGCCAGTGAGTGCACGGGCCAGGCTCGGGTCGATCACGTCGGCCACCGCGACGTCCCGCAGTGCCTCGACCAGCTCGTTGTCCTCGGCGGCGAGGACCTCGCGCCACACGTAGTCGTCGACCAGGAGATCGCCCTCGACGCTGGGGTTCTCCACCGACTGATGGGCTTGGTTGGAACGCGCGGCGAGCGCAGCCAGTTGGAGGCCCGCTGCCCATCCCGCAGCGTGGGTTGCCGCGGCGTCGATCTCGCCCTCCGACAGCGCTGGGACCAGCCGGAACAGCATGTCACAGGCTTCCTCGTGCGAGAACCTCAACTCGGGGAAGCGGACCTCACCCAGCTGACCACGGGCCTGGAGGCGGTCGACCGGGAGGGCCGGCTCGCGGCGCGACAGCAGGACCACATGAAGCCAGTTCGGTAGGTGCTGCAGGAACAGCGCCAGCGAAGCGAGCGCATCGTCGTCGTCCACGAGGTGCAGGTCGTCGACGACGAGCACGCACCGCGAGGTGGTTCCGGAGTCGAGGTCGTCCAGCAACCGGTGGACGACCCCGGAGAGCGGGCCGGGACGACGGAGCAGGGTGAGCGCTGCCTCACCGCACCGCGGCCGCAGAACCTCCAGTGCGGCGATCATGCCGGACCAGAGCCCACGCCCATCGCGGTCGGTCTCGTCCAGGGTCAACCAGGACGTGGGCACGGTCGACTCGGCTTCCCAGCTCGACACCAGCACGGTCTTGCCGACGCCCGCCGGCGCCACCACAAGCGTGAGCGGAGCGCCAACCGCCTCGTCGAGGAGCCGCAACAGCCGCTCGCGACGCACATGATGCTTTGGCACCAACGGCGGGCGAAGCTTCGCTCGCAGCAACGGGGACGCCAACCGCTCAAGCCGGGTACCCGACTCGCGAGCGTCCTTCGGCATTTCGCCTCCTCCCGCGCTGCGTGAGTGTACGGGTCCTGCGCTTGGCGGTTACAGGGGATGACCGCCACCTGGCCCCCACGTACGGCCGCTGCATGTCGCCGGCGGGCTGCGGCACCGCGCGGGCCCTGAAGCTCCACCCGCTCAGGGGTGGCGTCCACCCACCCGTGGGGGCGCGAGCGTCACATGGACCTGGTCTCCCGGCCCCGTTCCTGTTTACCGGGTCCCAACCACGCCGAGCGTTGGGAGGACGAGTGACCGACTTCTACGGGGACACCCGAGTGACGACACCGAGTGCGGCCGGATGGCTGTCGTTTGCCGCCGCGGTGCTGGTGGTCAGCGGAGCGTTCAAGATCCTCGATGCCCTGTGGGCGTTCAAGTACGACGACGACGTATCCGAAGAGGTCCAGACCGTCCTGTTCGAACACGACCTCGCGTCGTGGGGCTGGCTCTGGCTGGGGGTCGGCATCGTCCTCATCGCCGCCGGCTTCGCCGTGGTCAGCGGCGCACAATGGGCGCGATGGGTCGGGATCGTCGCCGCCAGCATCGCCGCCATCCTCTTCCTGCCCTGGATCTACTACCAGCCGCTGTGGACGATCCTCAGCGTGACCCTGGCGATCCTGGTCGTCTACGCACTCGCAACCTACGGCGGGCCCCGCGAACCGAGGACCCCCGCGAGTGCCTGACCCGGGGTCTCCGACCCTCTCCACGGAGCAGGTCGCCCAGGTTCTCAGGCTGCTTCGCCATGTCGACGGCGTCGAGCTCAAGCTGAGCGTGCCCGATGCCGACCGCCGCTCGACGGTCGCCGCCCTGGGGATGGACCCCCTCGAGGCCCAGATCCGCCAGGTCGTGTTCCTCGACACCCCCGAGCTGACGCTCGACCAACACGGCGTCGTGGTGAGGGCGCGCCGGATCCAGCGCAAGCCCGGGGACTCGGTCGTGAAGCTCAGGCCGCTCGTTCCGGAGCAGCTCCCGCCGGCAATGCGGAAGTCGCGCGACCTGAGTGTCGAGGTCGACGCGATGCCGGGTGGCTTCGTGTGCTCGGGTTCGATGAAGGCGCAGCGCGACGACGCCGAGATCAAGGACGCCCTGGCCGGTCGCCTGCCGCTGCGCAGGCTCTTCACCAAGCAGCAGCGTGCCTTCTTCGCCGATCACGTTCCGGACGATGTCCAGCTGGACGATCTCTCCGTCCTCGGACCCATCAACGTCCTCAAGCTCAAGTTCTCGCCGGAGGGCTATGGCCGCCGCCTGGTGGCCGAGCAGTGGATCTATCCGGACGGCGCTCGGATCCTGGAGCTCTCGACCAAGTGTGAACCGACGGAGGCGTTCGAGGTCGCCGCCGAGACCCGGGCGTTCCTTGCCGCCCACGGGATCGACCTGACCGCGGAACAGCAGACCAAGACGCGCAAGGCGCTCGAGCTCTTTGCGAACGAGCTCGGGGCAGGCGACTGATGGTCGCAACCGAGATCGCCGCCGTGCCGACCGAGGACCGGACGGACTGGCACAGCCTGTCCGTCGAGGACGTGTGTCGCCGGCTGGATGTCGACCCTGCCGTCGGCCTGAGCGCGGCCGAGGTCACCGAGCGGCGGCAGCGGTACGGGGCGAACAAGCTGGCCGAGGAGGCGAAGGAGCCCGCCTGGCACGCCTTCTTGCGGCAGTACCGCGACCTCATGCAGCTCGTTCTCGTCGGGGCGGCGCTTGTCAGCATCGTCGCCCTCCAGGACATCTCGACGGGCGTGGTGGTCCTCGGCCTGACCGTGGTCAACGCGTTGATGGGCCTCCACCAGGAGGGGAAGGCGGCCGAGAGCGTCGCCGCGCTTCGGCAGATGCTGATCATCACCGCCCGCGTGCGACGCGATGGGGAGGTCGTCGAAGTCCCAGCGGAAGAACTGGTGCCGGGGGACATCGTGACTTTCGAGGCCGGCGACAAGGTGCCAGCCGACGGCCGCATCCTGGTGGCGGCGACGCTGGAGATCGAGGAAGCCGGGCTGACCGGCGAGAGCACCCCCGTGGCCAAGAGCACCGATCCCGTCGCCGGCACTGACGTGCCGCTCGGCGACCGGGTCGACATGGCGTACATGAACTCGCAGGTCACGCGTGGCCGGGGCGAGATCGTGATCACGGCCACGGGCATGTCGACCGAGGTCGGTCACATCTCGGGGTTGCTGAGCGGCGTCGAGCAGGAGAAGACGCCGCTCACCAAGCAGCTCGACCAGATCACGGTGCTGATCACGATCATGGCCGCGGCGGCCCTGGTGCTGATCGTCGTCCTCGGCCTGGCGCGCGGCGACGACTTCGACTCGCTGTTCCTCGTCGGTATCAGCCTGGCCATCGCCGCCATCCCTACGGGCCTGCCTGCGGTCGTGACGATGCTGCTCTCCGCCGGCACACGGGAGCTCGCGGATAAAGGCGCGATCGTCAAACGATTGCGCTCGGTGGAGACGCTGGGTTCCACGTCTGCCATCTGCTCCGACAAGACCGGGACCCTCACCCTGAACCAGATGACGGCCCGCGAGCTGGGGGTTGTCGGTCGTCGCTTCAGCGTCGACGGCGAGGGGTATTCGACGGCGGGTCGCATCCTCCGCGTCGCGGGACACAGCGACGTCCGGTTCGAGCCGTTCGTGCTTCCGATGGCGCTCGCGAACGACGCGGTGATCCGTGACGGTGCCTGCATCGGCGACCCGACGGAGGGGGCGCTCGTCGTCCTGGCGGCGAAGGCCGGTCTGGACGTCGAGGAGACCCGGCGGACGTACCCCAGGGTGGCCGAGGTGCCGTTCGATGCGGAGTACAAGCTCATGGCGACCTTCCACGAGATGGAGGACGGCGGCCGCCAGGTCGTGAGGTGCTTCGTGAAGGGCGCACCCGACGTGTTGCTGGCGCGATCCACGCACTACCTCGACGAGGACGGGTCGTCGTCACCCCCGCTGGCCGACGGAGCGGCCGACCGGGTCCTGGCCGAGAACGATCGGATGGCCGGCGATGGCCTGAGGGTGCTGGCGGTGGCGCGGCGCGACTTCGATCCCGCCTCGTTCGACCGGAGCGGAGACCTGCTGGAGCTTGTCAGCGACCTGGAGCTGCTCGCCCTCATCGGCATCGTCGACCCGCCCCGCAAGGAGGCCAAGGACGCCATCTCGCTGTGCAAGGACGCGGGCATCCGCGTCCGCATGATCACCGGCGACCACGCCACCACCGCCGCGGCCATCGCCGGTCAGCTCGGCATCGAGGGGCGCGCGCTCACCGGCGCCGAATTCGCCGCCCTCCCCGACGACGAGCTCCAGGCTCAGGTCGGCGACATCGGCGTCGTCGCCCGGGTCGCTCCCGAGGACAAGGTGCGGCTGGTCAGCATCCTCAAGGAGCAGGGCAACATCGTCGCCATGACAGGCGACGGCGTGAACGACGCGCCGGCGCTCCCCCGCGCGGACATCGGCGTGGCCATGGGGATCACCGGCACCGAGGTGACCAAGGACGCCGCCGAGATGATCCTCACCGACGACAACTTCGCCACCATCGTGGCCGCGGTCGAGGGCGGCCGGGGGCTCTACGACAACCTGATGAAGTACATCCGGGTCCAGATGATCATGCTGGCCGGGTTCATCCTCACGTTCGTGGGGGCCGGGATCTTCACGATCGCCAACGGCACCCCGCTCCTGCCGCTCCAGATCCTCTGGATCAACTTCGCCATCGATGTCCTGCTGGCCATCGGCCTGGGGTTCGATGCACCGAGCCCGGGCCTGATGAAGCGGCGCCCACGATCGCCCGACGAGCCCGTGATCCCACCGGCTCTGGGTGTCCGGCTGGGCGTGGCGGGCCTCCTCATCGCCATCGGCACCCTTTCCGTCGTGGCGTGGGCCGAAGACCGGTATGGGCTCGCCGTGGCAACGACCATGGGCCTGACCACGATCTCGCTCCTCCACATCGTCGCCGCGCTGGAGTGGCGCGATCCGGTGCGGAGCATCTTCAACCGGGACACCATCGCCAACGGGCGCTTCAACCTCCTCATGCTGGCGGCGCTGGCGCTCACCTACCTGGTCACGACGGTGTCGGGCCTGCAGCGCATCTTCGACACCGTCGAGCTGACGGGCAGCCAGTGGCGGGCGTGCTTCATCGCCGCCATCTCCTACCTGGCGCTGGCCGAGCTGGGAAAGCTCGTCCTTCGCCGCATCGATCGCGAGGCCTCAGATGGTCGAGCAGACATCAACACAAACGTCAAGCTCTGAGACGCGGGAGCGGGTCCTCAAGGAGCTGCGAGTCGAGCCCGGTGCCAGCGCGAACCTGGCCGGACGCGACACGAGCTGGACAGGTGGGCACGAGTACGACCGGCTCTCGGCCACCGAGCTCGACGCCACCGCCAAGGCCGTGCTGGCCCGCGGCATCGAGCAGCTGACCGACGCGCAGGAGCTGCTGTGGGCGAGCGACACGTACGCGCTGCTGGTCGTCTTCCAGGCGATGGACGCCGCCGGCAAGGACTCGACGATCAAGCACGCCATGTCTGGCGTGAACCCGCAGGGCGTGCAGGTCGTCTCGTTCAAGCAACCATCCAGTGAAGAGCTGGACCACACGTTCCTGTGGCGGATCTCGAAGGCCTTGCCGGAGCGGGGTCGGATCGGCATCTTCAACCGCTCGCACTACGAAGAGGTTGTGGCGCTGCGGGTCCACCCCGAGTGGCTCGACAAGCAGAAGCTGCCCCCTGGCAATCGCGGGGCCGAATTCTGGGCTGGCCGCTACGACGACATCAACGCCTTCGAGCGCCACCTCGATCGGAACGGCACGAAGATCGTCAAGTTCTTTCTCCACGTCTCGAAGGCGGAGCAGAAGCGGCGCTTCATGGCCCGCCTCGACCAGCCCGCCAAGTTGTGGAAGTTCAGCGCCGCCGACGTGGCCGTGCGGGCGCACTGGGACGAGTACATGCAGGCCTACGACGATGCGATCACCGCCACCTCCACCGACTGGGCCCCCTGGTACATTCTCCCGGCCGATCACAAGCACGTGATGCAGGCGATGGCAGCCGCCGTCGTCGTCGATACCATCGGGTCACTCGACCTGCAATGGCCGACCGTTTCCGACGAGGACCGCGACGCCAACGCAAAGGCCCGTCTAGATCTCGAGGCCGAGTCAGAATGACCGGCCCGAACCACCGCGAAGCTTCGCGGTACGACTCCAAACGCTTGGAGGTATGAGTTCATGCTGGCTGATGAGTTCGGCACCGGGCAGGTGTTCTGGTCGATGCTGTGGTTCTTTCTCTTCTTCATCTGGATCTGGCTGCTGATCGTCGTCTTCGGCGACATCTTCCGCAGCCCCGATCTGTCGGGATGGGGTAAGGCGCTGTGGTCGATCTTCATCATCGTCCTGCCCTACCTCGGTGTCTTCGCGTACCTGATCGCCCGCGGTCACAAGATGCAGGAACATTCGATACAGGCCGCGCAACAACAGGAAGCTGCCCTACGTGGTTACGTCCAGAGCGTCGCCAGCTCGGGCGGTGGCGGGGCGGCAGACGAGATCGCCCGGCTCGC
>JBKPHE010000089.1:0-4824 GCA_046744485.1 Actinomycetota bacterium
GGGGCGAGCATCTGGGTGTTGAGCTCCTCGAGCGCCTGGGCAGGGTCGCGGTACTGCCGCAGGAAGACCCGCAGCAGGTACTTGGCCTGGAAGGCGGTGATGGATGCCTCGATGCCACGGCCGGTCACGTCGCCGATGACTGCGGCGATGCGCGACGGTGCCACCCGGAAGACGTCGAAGAAGTCGCCCGCCATGACACCGGTGCCGGGCTGATAGACCCGGCCCAGCTCGAACCCCGCGAACTGGGGCAGGTCCTCGGGGGCCAGGCGGGCGGCCCAGCGCTTGGGCGCCAACTCCTCCTGACTGAGGACCTCCTCGGCCTTGCGCTCGATGGTCGAGCGATCCTCGGCGAGCTGGGCCTCGCGCGTGAAGTCGCGGCCGAACGCCACGGACAGCGCCACCGGGACGAGGATCAGCACGAACAGCAGGCTCGGGATGTCCTCCCCGGCCACCACGACGCCCGCGGCGGCGATGGCGAGCACGGCGTACAGGCAGGTGGTGTGGAGGTCCTTGCGAAACGCCGATCGAGCCAGCACCGTGACGTCGGCGTCGGGACCGCGTTCGCCCTCGACCCGCTTCCACACCACGAAGAGGCGGCGTGTCGATCGAGCCCACACGATGGCCGCTACCAGGGAAGAGACCGCCACGAGGGCGAGGATCGGCTTCATGTCGGCCCAGATGCTACCGGTGGGACAGGGCGGCGGTGTGTGGCGTTCACGTGACGCTCGATGGTCGTTCAGCCCCGGCGCCGCACCCGGAGCTTGAGCGGGGTGGCACCGAGGTCGAACGCCTCCCGGAGCTTGCGCTCGAGATAGCGCAGGTAGGTGCGGGGCAGCTCGCGGTTGACGAACAGGGTGAACGTGGGGGGCTCGGCGGCACCCTGGGTCGCGTAGAGAACGCGGGCGCCGCCCGGGGCGGCGTGGGCCTGCTGTGCCTCCTGGATGACGGCGTTGACGCGGGCGGTGGGGATGCGCCGGTGGTAGGCGTCGACGCTGCGGGCCAGCGCGGGGAACAGCTTGTGCACGCCGCGGCCGGTCAATGCTGTGATCGGCAGGACCGGTGCGTCACCGATGAACCGCAGCTTGTCGCCCACCTGCCAGCGCACCTCGGCTCGTTGGTCGCTATCGAGCAGCTCCCACTTGTTGAGCACCAAGACGATCGGGCACCCGGCGGCGTCGATGCGCTCGGCCAGGCGCTGGTCCTGCCCGGTGACCCCTTCGGTGGCGTCGATGACCAGGAGCGCCACGTCGGCGTCATCGACCGCCTGCAGCGCCCGCACCAGCGAGTAGTACTCCGTGCCCTCGCCGATCTTCGAGCGCCGGCGCATGCCGGCGGTGTCCACCAGGCGGACGGGGCCCAGCTCGGTCTCGATCACGGTGTCGATCGAGTCGCGTGTGGTGCCGGGCAAGTCGTGGACGACCGACCGCTCATCGCCGGTGAGCTGGTTGAACAGGGTCGACTTGCCGACGTTCGGCCGCCCCACGATGGCGACGGCCACGCCCTCGGGCGAATCTGCGGCGGGCGGCGGTGTCACGGCCCCCACATCGACCCCGGGTTCGGGCTCGGGAAGCCGCTCGACGACTGCGTCCAGGAGGTCGCCGGTGCCGCGCCCGTGGAGCGCACTGACGGGGTAGGGATCGCCGAGGCCCAGGCTCAGCAGCTCCCAGACCATGCCCTCGCGGCTCACGTCGTCGACCTTGTTGGCCACCAGCAGGGCGGGCTTGCCTCGCCGGCGGAGCAGCTCGGCGACGCGGCTGTCCTCCTCGGTGACCCCCGTGGTCACGTCGACGACGAACAGCACCACGTCGGCCTCGGCGATGGCGCGCTCGGCCTGCTGGCTCACCTTGGCATCGAGGTCGCTACCCCCGACCATCCACCCTCCGGTGTCGACGAGGCGGAAGGGGCGGCCGAGCCAGTCGGCGTCGACGTCCTTGCGGTCGCGGGTGACGCCGGGGTGCTCCTCCACGATGGCCGCCCGACGACCGACGATGCGGTTGAGCAGCGTCGACTTGCCGACGTTGGGCCGCCCCACGACGGCAACCACGGGCGGCCGCACCTCAGGCTCCCGTTCGAGCCCCGAGGGCGGCCCGGAGCGCATGGCCGTCGGCCGGCACGATCTCGACCGGGAGGGGAAGGTCGGCGGGTCCTGTGCCGTCGAGGAACCGGTCCTGCGTCAGGCACACGTCCGGCAGGAGGTACCGATGGCCGGGTGGCTGGTCGGCCAGCACGCGGGCAAGGTCGGCGCCCACCATCAGGCCCGACACCGCCACGTTCCCCCCGAAGTAGCGGTTGTCGACGGTCACGATGCGGACGTCGCGCCTCCCCAGCCGCTCGAGCAGCGGCCGCAGGACCCGGGCGCCGTACGGCGCGGTGAGGATGGCGACGGGTGCGTCACGGCGGGGGCCGATGCGCAGCAGCTGGTCGCCGGTCACCCGGACGCCGCGGTAGGGCTCGTACTCGGCGTCGGACGATCCCGAGTGGTCGGCGTCGGCCGAGCGGAAGAAACCGCCGCGTTCCTCCGGGGTCGCCCTGGACACGGTGCCGAACAGCTCGGCCTCGAAGGCCCGCGCCATGCCGACGCCGTCCTCGTACATGGGGAAGTCGCCGTAGATCGCCGGTTCGGGAAACGGTCGATCGGCAAGCAGGTAGTACTCGTCGGCCGCGAACACCATGCGGTGGCCGAGGACGGCGGCGAAGGCGTCCTGCCAATCGCGCACGCAGTCGACCACGGCCATGGCCTCGACACGGGTGTGTGGCCGCATGCGCGCCTCGGTGTTGAAGCGCGACACGCCCAGCGGCACCACGCACACCGAGGCCAGCTCGGCGTAGCGATCCAGGACGCCGGCCAACGTGTCGTCGAGCACCGCACCGTCGTTCACCCCGGGGCACACGACGACCTGGCCGTGGACCTCGACGCCATGGTCGAGCAGCGCCCGCAGCCAGCGCAGGCTGGTGGCGCCCCGGCGGTTGCGCAGCATCTCCGCCCGGACCTGCGGATCTGTCGCATGGATGCTCACGTACAGCGGGCTCAACCCCTCACCGACGACCCGCTCGAGATCCGCCTCGGTGAACCGGGTGAGCGTGGTGAAGTTCCCGTAGAGGAACGACAGGCGGTAGTCGTCGTCCTTGAGGTAGAGGCTGCGCCGCAGGCCCGGCGGAAGCTGGTAGATGAAGCAGAACTCGCAGTGGTTGTCGCAGGTTCGCACCTTGTCGAACAGCGCGGAGTGCACCTCGACCCCGAGCGGTTCGCCGGACCGCTTGTCCACCTCCACGAGGGTCTCGAGCCCGCCACGGCGCACCTCGACCGCCAGGGCGGCGTCGTCGACGAGCTGGCGCCATTCGAGCAGGTCACGTGGCACCTCGCCGTTTATGGAGACGATCTCGTCACCCTCCACCAGGCCGACGCGCGCGGCCGGCGATCCGGGCGCGACGGCGACGACACGGGGGGCAGACACAGTCGACCCAGTCTACTGACCTGGCCCGCTGTGGCTCCCCCGACGAGGTCCGTCGGCAGCGTGGGTACGCTGGGCCGATGCCCGTGGACAAGGTCCTCCTCGCCGCGCCCCGCGGGTTCTGCGCGGGTGTGGAGATGGCGATCAAGGCGCTGGCATGGATGGTGCGGGCGTTCGAGCCGCCCGTCTACTGCTACCACGAGATCGTCCACAACCAGCAGGTCGTCGACCGGTTCCGCGACCTGGGCGTGGTGTTCGTCGACGACATCGCCGAGGTGCCGGAGGGGCGCCCGATCATGCTCTCCGCGCACGGGTCGGCCCCCGAGGTGGTGGCGGCGGCCCGGGCCCGGGGCAGCTACGTCGTCAACGCGGTGTGCCCGCTGGTCACCAAGGTCCACCACGAGGTCAAGGTGCGCTCCGGCAAGGGCTACCGCATCGTCTACGTGGGCCACGAGGGCCACGAGGAGGCGGTCGGCACCATGGCGGTGGCACCCGACGCCATCGATCTGGTGGAGTCCGTGGCCGACGTCGACGCCCTGCCCCCCACCGACCAGCCGGTGGCCCTGCTGGCGCAGACCACGCTCTCGCATCGCGATTGGGCTGCCGTCGCCGAGCGGACCGCCGAGCGGTTTCCGGGTCTGTGGCGGCCGGGTCGCAGCGACCTGTGCTTCGCCACCACCAACCGCCAGTCGGCACTGGCCGAGATCGCTTCCCGTTGCGATGCGGTGGTGGTGATCGGCTCGGCCAACTCGTCCAACACCCGGGCCCTCGAGAAGCTGGCGCACGAGTCGGGTTGCGAACGCGTCTACCGGATCAACGCGGCCGACGAGTTGCCCGACGACCTGACCGGCACCGTCGGGGTCACGGCGGGAGCCTCGGCGCCCGAGGAACTGGTCGACGCCGTGATCGCCCGGCTGGCGCCGGCCGAGGGGGTCGACGAGGTCAGAATCACCGACGAGGACGAGTACTTCCCTCCGCCGCGCGAGCTACGCGACCTTCTCAGCGGGGTGGATGTCCTGGCCACCTTCGGATTCGGCGGGTCAGTGCCCGACCGTCGCGAGATCAACGACCGCCAGCTGCGCGCCAGCGACGTCCTGGCCATGCTGGCCTGAGCCGGCCGCCCCAGGACCTGAGCGGATAGGCACGTCCTACGGGCTTGCGGTGGTCGGCAGGGGTGCGCTCCGGAGCGCCCCATCCGCTGGGCCTCTAGGCCGGAGGCCCGTCGTCGATGACGCCCCGGACGGCGGCGACGTCGACGTCGAACGGCGAGAAGCGGAAGAGCCACCACGTGGCACCGGCGGCGGCCCAGGGCGCCGGATCGTCGCCCGGCCAACCCTCGACGACGAACTCGAACGGTGCCCCCGACGTGCGT
>JBKPHE010000033.1:0-28131 GCA_046744485.1 Actinomycetota bacterium
ATCCGCATCCTCAAGCGCTACGTCGCCCGAGAGACCTACCGACACCTCCCGCGCTAAGCGGATCTACAGCGGCGGGTCTGGCCCAAGAACTGCCTGACCCCGCCCCAGCGGTGTGTCCTTCGATCGACCTGCCGACCCGCCACTGCACCCTCATCCGGCACCGCCTTGGCCTAATAAGAGCCCGCCCTCACCGAGTGGCCCATCACTGGTCTGCCAGCCACCGCCGAAGCACCTTGACAACACATAGGAGCGTCGATCGGCGCTATCAGCGGATGCGAGGAGCGCGGCAGGGAACAGTGCACGGAGCCGTCCCTCGAGCTCGTCGACACGCTGTTCGCCCGACGCGATTGGCACTCCGAGGCCACGTGCCGCGGCAAGGTCGATCTGTTCCTCCTCGAGCGTGCCCGCGACCTCGCACCAGCCCTCCAGCCGTGCGCCACGTGTCCGGTACGGTCCGGAGTGTGCTCAGGCCGGCGCAGACGAACAGCACGGCATCTCGGCCGGTCTGAGCGCCCGTGGAGGGCGGCGGACCGCCGCCCATGCAGGCTTGTCAAACCGGGACAACAACGGGAGACAAGTGCGCCTATGAACGTTGGTACCTGTGATGCCACAGGAGCGGAATGGCTCCGAGGATCCCGCCGAGCACGATCGTCATCGCTGTCACCTGGCCGTTCCATCTGGGGGCGGCGGCGGTTGTCCAGCCCAGAGCCGCTCCACACGCGGCGCCGGCAAGGAAGTCGAAGCGGCCGAGACCGGTCGCCCAGCGCAACGCCAACGGGGGCAGGAGCAGCGAGAGCATCGACACCGTCACGAAGACCGGCCAAGCGAGCGCATGACGATTGGGCAACGTTGGGTTGAAGGCTTCGATCACCGCTAGGCCACCGATCACCGCTACCAGCACGCTCGTCTGGAGCACCGTCAGCCAGTTGGTGAGACGACCCTGCTCTTGGCGCACCTCGTCGAGTCGAAGCGCGGTCAGTCGCTGCGCCTCTGCGACCCGTTCCCGGGCCGAGTCGAGGTAGCCGAGCTCCTGCTCGGCTTGGTCCGTGACCCATTTGGCGAGGCTGAGGTCGCGGTCGAAGGACGTAAGGCCGAGTTCGTCAGGGGATCGAGCCCCGTCGGGCACGTGGGCGCTGATGTTGCGAGCCGCCGTCTGTGCCGAACGTTGTAGGTCACGGAGCTGGCTGGCGATGACGACGAGCTCCGCGGACTCTGCGTGGGCCTGGCTGAGCCGGGCGTGCGCCTCCGACCACGACCGATCGAGCCGGGCTTGTGTCCGGTCCAGTGAGGTGTGCAGCTGGAAGAGCCCGCTTAGGGTCTGATCGAGCCGCTTCTCTCGCTTTCGCACGCCTGGAAGCTCGTGTCTGAAGACGGCCACCTCGTAGCGCAGTTTGGCTGCGTGAACGAGATAGCGGATGAAACTGCCGAGCTCCGGGCCGGGCCTGGTCCAGGTCATCTTGTCGACCCAGCCGCGGTTCGCTTCAGGCACGACGACCGCGAAGGTGCGCCATACCGGATCCTCGACCTCGGTGATCAGCGAGCCATCGGCGGTGACCGTCGCGAACAACGCCCTGTCGTCCCTAGCCAGTGCGAAACACCTCAGCGTGTCGGCCGGATCGAGGTCGGCCGGACATGGGGCGTGGGCCACAACGAGCCGGGCCTGGCCGAACACGGCCACCGGCCGTTGCTCACCGTCGGAACGTACGAGGTCGGGCACGACCGCCGCGGGATCGTCATAAGGGATGCGTGCGAGCACACCGAGGACGTCGTGGAGGCGGAAGTAGCGCCCTGCCCTACTCGACCCGTCAGAAGCTCTGAACGCCGCCAAGAACCGTATCCACTGATCGTCGTCGGGATCGATCGACACCGGCTCGAGAGGTAACCCGTCGTCGGGCTCGTCCATGCCCGCCGAGCGGACCGTGTCCCACCATCGGGTGAGCCACGCGATCACCTCGTCGCGCTGCGGGGGCGGGGGAACGGCGGAGGCGACAACCAGGGTGACCAGCGAGATCGGCTTCGCAGTTCGCACATGGTCGCTCATGGTGTCCCTAGGCCGAGACGGTGGATCGTGTGGTTGGCCAGCTCGATGATCTCGTCAGGAGCTGGGAGCCGAGGAAACGACCTGACCGAAGGAGAACCGGCCTGCCCGTCGACCTCGTCACTGGCGGGCCGCCGCCGCTTCACGAGCAACCACATCGCTACGACAAGGGCGACCCCCGCAGCGATACTGATGCCAACCAGCAGCACGCCGTTTGAGCCGCCGTTGGAGCCGCTGTCACCCTCGTTGTCCTCGTTGCCGTAGCAGGGGGGTTCCGCGCACCCGTTGAATGCGCCGTCGTCGCCGACGTCGTCGTCCAAGTCCGGAGAGACATCCAGGCTTGGCCGGCTGTCGCTGTCGGACACATCCGCGTCGTCGTTTCCTCCAGACAGCACAATGCCCACTAGGCCGACCATCAGGGCCACGACAACGATTGCGACCGTAGCGGCACCACTCCGGCGCTTCGCCGGAAGTGGTGCTTCGAGCGACTCGAGCTTCGCCGTGAGCCGCTTTACCGCTGCTTCATCGCCGCGATCGACGGCAGCGTCGATCCGCCGACGAGGGCCTCGACCCTCTCCCACTCCGCCGTCGACCGCGCCGAGCCGGTCGCATCCCGGATGACGTTCGTCGCACTCGACGCAATCGCCGCATCAATCGCCATCTGCCGCCGCCCTACTTCCGCCAGCTCAATGTTCGACCTTTGGCGAGATCGCCGCAAGGGGGAGTCTGCGGATCAAATCGAGTGTCGCTTGGACACAAGCACGACCACTGCGATCTCAGCCGGGAAGAGGCAGCTCACCTGAACGCGAGACCCGCCCGCCGACCCGTAGGCCGAGGCGTAGGCGACTACCGGTGGAAGCGTTCCTGTCCGGGTGCGTAGCGGTCGGTGGAGTGCCGGCCGTTGAACTCCTGACGCGGTGCGCTGGGCAGCCGCTCGATGGTTACGACGTCGAGCCCGGTTACGGCAGCAAGGTGTTGGTAGGTGCAGCCGGCGGCGAGAGCTCGGCTCATCTCGTGCCGGGCGCTCTCGCGCCAGTGCGTGGCCTTCAACGTGGCGTCCCAGACCTTGGTCAGCTGGTCGAGCTGATGCTCCGGCAGGTCTTCGAACATTCGTTCGTAAGATAGATTGGGGATGGGCCAGCGCCAACCCCGTTGCCGTGACAAATCGCCGATGCCCGCGTGCGGGGTGGACCCTACAGACGGTGGTGCCCGAGGCCGACGGGCATCGACCTCGGGCTCCACCTGTCCCGCCGAGTGTGATCGTCAACCACTAGCGATCGACGATCGCCCGCGGATCCTTCACCGCACCGGCACATGGCGACTGCCGGGCAGGAAGTCGTCGTCGTAGGAATCGTTGCCGCCCGAGTTGCTCTCGGCCCGATCCTGCAGCTGCTGCACGTACGACTCGGCTTGGGCCATCTGGGCGGCCCGGTTGCTCGAGCTGCTCACGGCCCGATCCTGCAGCTGCCACACGTACTGTTCGGCCTGAGCCATCTGGGCGGCCCGGTTGCTCGAGTTGCTCACGGCCCGATCCTGCAGCTGCCACACGTAGGCGGGGGCCTGGGTCATCTGCACGGCCCGGTTGGCCGACGCCGCCCGAGTGGCCCGCTGGCTGGCGATCTCCGCGGCCTGGTTGTTCAGATGCTGGTCGCTGCCCGCATTGGCCGACGCCCGAGCGATCTCCTCGGCCTTGTTGTTGAGGTGCTGGTCGCTACCAAGGCCCGCGGCGTTGGGCGCCGCAACCCTGACAGCCTCGGTTTCATCGCTGTTGCCGCAAGCGGCGAGTCCAAGGGCTCCCACGAGGGTGACCGGTGCCGCCCATCGAAGTGCCCGCTTGCTGAAGTACGACATTGGTCTGTCCTCCTCGGTGCCGGATGACCGTCACCCGACAAGGCGACGATGCGCCGCCCGGGACACGCCGTCCGTCGCACGTGACGCAGCTGTCAGGTGTCCTTAGTCACGGACCAACAATCCGGCCGGGCGATCGTCACCAGTGGCGCTGGAGCGCGGATAAGCCCCCACCCGTGAGGGCGAGGGGGGCAACTGTCACAACAGGGCGTCGGTTCAGGCGGTGTCGTCGCTGTCGAGCGGTCGGGCGTGGGCCCGCAGCCGGATCTCGTCGATCATCACCGACGCCATCGTGATCGCATTCCTGGAGGACCTGGCCCGCTCCGGCTCGAGCTGCTCGGTCATCTTGACCTCATCGAGCAGGGTGGCCATGCGGGCCACGAGCTCGTCGACCTTCGCTAGCAGCTGGCCGCGTACACTTGCGTCTGGCATGACGGCTTACCCCCGTCGTGTCCAGGGGGCCGGCCGTTACCGCGGTGCGGCCCCCACTTGTGTTGTCGCTTGGCACCATACGCCGGGTGCCCACGGCTTGTTGCCGTGACACAGCCGTGACACGCGACAGTCGAGACGGGGCCATATCGGGCGTGACGCACCGAGACGCCGTTAGACGTGTTTCCGCAGGTCAGAGGGAGTGCGTCGACCATCGGGGCAGGTCAGCGAATCGGCCGAAACTGTCTCCGGCTAACAGACCGATGAAGGCGCTGGTCTGTGGGACCACCTTGGCGATGTTGACGGCGACCGACGACGTCGCCCGATGCCGGAAGGCCTCTTGCAGGTTGACCATAACCAAAGCCGCGAGCAGTGGTACGGCCACTGAGAAGGCAACGACGCAGACCTTGGCTGACAGATCGAGCGACCCAGCGGTGAGGAACGGCTGCACCAGGTACACGCCGATCACGACCAGACCGACATAGCTCACGTTGTTCTGCCGGAGCCATTCTTCTTCTTGCGCTGCGTCTCCTGTCACCGTCTCTCCTTTGAGCGTCTCATGGCCGGGGGGACCGCTGAGCGGTCAGGGCGCCGGCGGTTCAGACCCGGGAGCGCGATCGCAACTGCGCAGCCGCGTCTCATCGCCCGAGTCAAGTCAGGCCAACTGCGCAGCTGGCTACGCGCCTCGCCGCGCCTGCTGGGCGGAGGACTTCGTCCCGCGGGTCGAGCGTCGCCGCGACACCGTCGCGCTGCCCCTGGGGGTGTGGTCAAGCGGTTGGATCGACCAGCGGAGCTTGATCCCGATCGTTGCCGCGTACCGGGCGACCGTCGACAGACGCGTATCAGCGCCCGACTCGAAGCGCGTGATCTGGCCCTGACTGGTGCCCATCCGCGCCGCCAGCTCAGCTTGAGTCAAACCCGCGTCCCGGCGTCGTTCAGCCAGCAGTCGCGCCAACTCACGCCGCTCGAGAGCCGCCGCAACCCGCAGCGGCACTGCCGCGTCGTCTTCGGCGAGCTCATCGATCAGTTGGTCGAGGTCATCCTTGCGGGCCATCGTGCCTCCCGGACATCTGGCATCTTAACTCAGATATGAGTTACCGGGGACGCCCTCGCCGCCGCCAATCGGCGAGCCGACGCTCCGCCAGGCGGATCTCGGCGGGCGGCGTCTTCTGCGTCTTCTTCGCGAAGACGGACACGGCCAGGAGCACCTGGCTCTTGGCGCCCTCGGTGGCGAACAGCACGCGGTAGGCCGCCCGGGCGCCGCTGGCGCGCACTTCGTGATCTCGTCGCGAAGATGCCGGGCGACGGTCAGGCCGTTGATCTGCACGTCCTTCATCGCGGCGAGGATCTCGTCGCGGTCGCCGGCCGGCAGCGCGGAACTCATCAAGAAATCGCGAACCGGTGTCGCGCCACCAGCCGTTCGATAGAAGCGCCATCGCCGACGCGGAGGCCTTTGCATTGGCCCAGAGCCGGCAGTCGTCACAACGAGCCTGCACGCTATGCCGCACCAGGACGGCGACCCGGGACCCACCCTGACGGTCCGCTCGGGCGTCATCCTCGACGAGATGGGAGGTGGGAGAAGAAGCAAGCCGCGCGCGACAGGTGCCCCGACGGGTCAACGGCCCGAGACCTCCCTCATCGACGGCCGACGATCGGTCGGCCAGCGAACTACAGGAATGAAATTACAATGAGGCGAGATAGTTAGAGCCTCGAAGCACCTTCGGCCAAGGCGCCTTCCGTACCACGCTCGTACCACTGGCAACGGTCAACAAGGATGAATCTCGGCCACAGAGGGCATGCGCGCGAGATCACGGAAATGTGGTCTGACCTGGGAAAACGCTGGTCAGAGCCGCCTGTGGAAAACCCGGGCCTCCGGCCTCGAAAGCCGTTGTGGCCTCCGGGTCACCGTGGGTTCGAATCCCACACCTTCCGCGCAGCCCGGGTCAGCGAGCGTGTGGCGATCCGCTCGCCCTAGGGCTCCCGGCCACAGAGACAGGCCCGCCACTCACCACGGCGCCGCGGAACTGAGCCGGCGGCGGTTGTAGACCTGATACGAGCAACGGTCACACGGGTCAACTCAGGGGGAGTCGCATGGACGGCACCGATCTCGGGCGCGGGGCAGCCTGGCCGGACCTGACGGTTTTGCGATGGGACGACACCCGCGACACATTGCACATGTGGACCCAGATCGTGGGCAAGGTCCGCCTCGGCCTCATGCCGATGATCAACCACTGGTGGCAGGTCCCGCTCTACGTCTCGGCGCGTGGGCTCACGACCTCGCTGATGCACGCCGGCGGCCGCGGCCTGGAGATCGAGTTCGACTTCGTCGATCACGTCCTCGACCTTCGAACCACCGACGGCGAGCGCCGCCGCGTCGCCCTCGAGCCCCGTTCGGTGGCGAGCTTCTACGCGGCCACGACGGCGGCGCTCTACGAGCTCGGGGTGCAGGTCCGGCTGTTCGCCCGTCCGTCCGAGGTCGTCGAGGCGATCCCGTTCGACCAGGACGAGGTGCACCGGTCCTACGACGCCGAGGCGGCACACCGCTTCTGGCAGGCGCTCGTACGGGCACACCGGGTCCTGGTCGGGTTCCGAGCCGGCTTCATCGGCAAGGCCAGCCCCGTTCACTTCTTCTGGGGAGGAGCCGACCTCTGCACCACCCGCTTCTCCGGCCGGCCCGCACCAACGCATCCGGGTGGGGTTCCCAACTGCCCGGACTGGGTCCAGGAGATGGCCTACAGCCACGAGGTCTCCAGCTGCGGCTACTGGCCCAGTGGCAGCCCGGAAGGCACGTTCTACGCCTACGCCTACCCGCAACCCGACGGCTTCCCCGACTGGCCCGTCGAACCGAGCGGCGCCTACTACGACCATGATCTCGGCGAGTTCCTGCTGCCCTACGCCGCGGTGCGCACCGCGCCGGACCCAGACGCCGCGCTCCTGTCCTTCCTCCAGACCACCTACGACGCCGCTGCCGAGCTCGCCGGCTGGGACCGCGCTGCGCTCGAGGCAGAACCACCGCCCACCCGCCCATGAGCGCCGGATCCTCCGAGCTCGCTGCACATACCGAGCCGGCGCAGGCAGTCGACGACGGCGGTCCCGTCACGGCCGTCTTGCCAGGAGGTAGGCCCGCCGGGTCTGGGCCTCGACGTCGGGGATCGGCTCGCGTTCGAGGGTCGCCTCGACGACCAGGCCGGCGGCCGCGAGTACCCGGCGGAGCCTGCCGGGCTGCAGGAACCTGAAGTCCAGGTCCACTGGCTCGCCGTGCCATTCGTCGACGTGGCGCACCTCGTCGCCGATGTGGATCGATACGAGCGCGACCCCGCCGGGCCGGAGCACCCGCGCCAACTCGCCGGCCGCGGCGGCGAGGCCGGCGTCGTCGAGGTGGATGACGGCGTAGAAGACGACGGCGGCGGCGAGCGAGCCGTCGGCGACCGGCAGCGCGGCCAGCGATCCGGCGGCGGACGGAACGCGGTTGCGGTGGTAGGCGACGGCCGCCATCGCCGGCGACAGGTCGACGGCGACCGTCGGCACGCCGGCGTCGCGCAGGTGCCGGGCCACGTGGGCCGGGCCGGCGCCCAGATCGGCCACGACGCCCGGCGTCTCGGCAAGCCCGGCAAGATCCGGGAGCGCTGCGAGCAGCGCTCGCTCGAGCGGGCGGTGGGACAGCTCCTCGTCGAACTCCTCGGCGTACTGACGGGCTATCCGGTCGTAGCTGCTGCGCACAGTTGCGGGATCGAGCGCCACGCTGCGCGTCTAGTCCATGCGGCGATCGGGCACGAGGAGGTTCCGGGCTGCCGTCCCCTGCGGTGAGCGGCCTGGCCGCACTGCTCTGCGGCCTCCGAGCCCGGTAACCCGCGATGATCCTCCCCCGCGCGGCGCCTACCGTGTTCGGGGCTGGGATCGGCGGATCTGGGCAGCGTGCGCAGGTGCGAAGACGGCCATGACGAAGGTGAACATCGACGATCAGCGGATGCAGATGGTCGGGCCGACGGCCCGACTCGTGGAGTTCCTCCGCGAGCTCGCGAGGACCGGCCGTCCGCTGGTCCGCAGCATCGATGACCACCCCGTCGTGCGCTGGCTCTTCGAGCTCCCCCCCGAGCTGACCTTGGACACGGAGGCTGGGCCAGGCGAGACGGTCCTGTCGATCGAACCGGTGGCCTCGGAACCCCCGCCGCCTCCGCCGCCGCCGACCGAGCCCTGGCTCAGCCGGGCCGACGTCCAGGACTCGACGCTCGACGCACCCGAGCTCGCCGACGACATCCCCGACCACGCCCGCGACGAGGCCGCGCAGCACTACTGGCCGTGGCTCCATCGCTGGCGGGCCTGGGCCGAGGCCGACCGCCTGCTCGCACCCCGGCGCTCGTGGTTCGAGGAGCTCGCCCGGGCGGGCCGCCAGCTCGAGCAACAGGACGACGTCTACGAGCTGGTGATCGGCACCGGGCTGCTCACGTGGTCCACGCCCAGCCGCGGCATCCGTCATCCGCTGCTGACCACGCGGGTCGATGTCCGCACCGACCCGGCCACCGGGCGCGTGGACGTCGTCATCCCCGAGGGGGCCACGACCAGCTTCGCCGACCGCTCTTTGCTCGAAGGACAGGCGGAGTTCGACTCCCAGCTGCCACAGCTGGTCCGGGACGAGATCCGCTCGAGGCCTGCCGTACCGCTCGGCGACCACAACAAGGAGCTGCTCGCCCGGTGGCAGGCGCTCGCCCTGCGGCGGGCTCTGCCCTACGACCATTCATGGAAGCCGTCAGAGCTGGGAGAACGGGGGCCCGACCTGCGCTTCGCCCCGGCGCTCATCCTGCGGGAGCGCGATCGCACCAGCCTGATCGACTACTTCGACCGGATGCTCGAGGCATTGTCCGGCCCCGATGGGGTGGCACCGCTCGGGCTCACCCAGCTCCTGGCGGCTCTCGAGCCCGAGGACCGGCTCGCGTGGCTCGAGCGCGAGGGCGCCACCGACGGCGGGACGGTGGGTGGCGATCCGCTGTTCCCCCTGCCCGCCAACCCCGAGCAGCGCCAGATCATCGACCGGCTGCGCACCGACAACGGCGTGGTGGTGCTCGGTCCACCGGGCACCGGCAAGACCCATACGATCGCCAACCTCCTGACAGCGCTGCTGGCCCGCGGTCAGCGCGTGCTCGTGACCAGCCAGAAGGCGCAGGCCCTGCGCGTCCTGCGCGACAAGCTGCCGCCCGAGATCCAGAAGCTGTGCGTCTCGATGACCGACGTGTCTCGCGGTGGGTCGCGGGAGCTGGACGAGAGCGTCACGGCGCTGTCCGACCGTTACTCGACGTTCTCGGCCGCCCGCCACGAGGAGGAGACGCGGCGGCGCAGCGCGGCTCGCGATGCCGTCCGCGTGCGGGTCGCCGACCTGACGGAGCGCATCCGCGCCCTGCGCGCCGCCGAGACCGAGGTCCACCCGTCGATCGCGCACGGCTACGAGGGGACGAAGGCCCGAATCGCCGAGCGCCTGCGCCGGAACCGCCCCGCCTGCGACTGGATGCCGACGCCCGTCCCCGCGGACGCACCGGTCGACCCGCCGCTGCCGGTCGACGAGCTCGTCGAGCTGAGGCGGCTCCTGGTCTCGGGCACGCCGGAGCGGGTGGCACGGCTGCGCCAACTCTTCCCCGACATGTCCTCGGTTCCGACCGGCGTGGCGATCCAGGCGCGGGTCGCGGCGGAAGCCGCAGCCGCTGCCAGGGCCAGGGACGCCGCCACCGAGCTGTCGCTGACGCTGGCGGCCCTCGACGGCGCAGACCTCGCGGCGATCCGTGCCGAGGTCGACCGGTCGCAGGCTGCGACCCACGCCCTGGGCCTCGACCACGACCCGGCGGTGTGGCCCGACGACTGGCGCCGGCGAGCGATCGGCGACGCCCTGGCAAGGCGCGAGCTGGGGGTGTGGCATCAGCTCGCGCAGCTCGGTGGCCATGCAGCAGTCGCCCAGGACCGGCTGAACGCGATCGGCCTCCGCAGCGTGGTGCGGCCACCGTTCGATGCGTCCGGTCCCCGCAGCTTCGTCGGCCAGCTCAACGCCGGACGGGAGCTCGCCGCCCACCTGGCTGCGGGCCATACGCTCAGGAAGCGCTTCAGGCCCGCCGTGCAGAAGCGAGCGGACCGCCTGCTCCAGAGGGCGGCGGTCGATGGCGCTCCGGTGACCGACCGGGCGCAGCTCGACTGTGTGATGGCCACCCTCGAGGCCGAGCACACCGCCACCGTGCTGGGCGGGCACTGGGCGCTCGTCGGCGTCCACCTCGACCCGAGCCTGCCCACCCCACGACGCATCGCCCAGCTCGTGGACCTGACGACCGCGCTCGACAACGTGTTCGCGGTCGTCGCGGCCCGGGACGCCGTCGAGCGGCGCCTCGCGGCGCGCGGTGTTCGCGTCCCGTTGGCGTCGCCGCCGGACTGGGAGGGCTTCGCGGGCGCGCTGAGCGCGGTCCAGGCCCGGCTCGAGGCCGAGCGCGCCACGCAGGCCCTGTGCGACCTGGCGGCTCGCTTCGAGCTCGAGGCGCAGTCGCCCGCGGCCGCACCCGAGATCACTCGACTCGGCGCCGCGGTCGTGGCTCGTGACGTCGACGCGTACGACACCGCGCTGCGAGCACTGGCCAGCGCGCCGTCCGAGCAGGCCGAGCAACGCCGCTGCGACGAGCTGTGGGGCCGGCTGCACGCGGCTCACCCGGTTCTGGCCGACCTCTTCGCCCGCAACTGCCGAGCGGACGAATGGGACCGGCGGCTGGCCGCGTTCCCGTCGGCGTGGGCATGGGGCAAGGCCAAGACCTTCTTCGACGGGACGCGGGAGCCGGGGCTCGAGGATCGGCTGGCGGCAGATCTGCGGGACGCGGTCGATCAGGTCGGGCGAACGACCGCCGAGCTGGCGGCCGAGGAGGCCTGGGGCCAATGCCTGCTGCGGATGTCGGCCCATCAGGAGCAGGCCCTCCGGTCGTACCGGTCCAACATCGAGGACCGGGGCAAGGGCACGGGCCGTTGGGCGCCCCGCTACGCGGCCGCCGCCCGAGCGGCGATGATCGAGGCGCGGGACGCGGTGCCGGCGTGGATCATGCCGCTGCGCGACGTCGTGGACACCGTGCCACCGGACCGGAACAGCTTCGACGTCGTGATCATCGACGAGGCGTCCCAGGCGAGCATCGAGTCGCTCTTCCTGCTGTGGTTGGCGCCCCGCGTGATCGTCGTCGGTGACGAGCGGCAGTGCGCGCCGTCACAGGTGATCCGGGGCGAGCTGCAGCCGATCTTCGACCGGCTCGACGACTACCTCGCCGACGTGCCCGACTACCTGAAGCTGGCGTTCACGCCGAAATCGAACCTGTTCAGCCTCTTGCAGACACGGTTCGGGTCGGTCATCCGCCTGCGCGAGCACTTCCGCTGCATGCCCGAGATCGTCGGCTGGTCGTCGCTCCAATTCTACGCCGACGCGCCGCTCGTCCCGCTCCGCCAGTTCGGGGCGGAGCGCCTCCCGCCCCTGCGGACGGTGCGCGTCGACGGCGCCTTCACCGAGGGGAGCTCGACCCGCCTGCGGAACCCGCTCGAGGCCGAGGCGCTGGTCGAGAGGCTGCTGGCATGCCTCGCGGACCCCGCCTACGAGCACCGGACGTTCGGCGTCGTAGTGCTGCAGGGCAGCGGACAGGTGCGGCTGATCGAGGACCTTCTCCAGCAGCGGGTTCCACCCGAGGAATGGGAGAGCCGGCGGCTTCGCGTGGGCACGCCGCCGGACTTCCAGGGCGACGAGCGTGACGTCGTGTTCCTGTCGATGGTCGTCGCCGACCGCCGGCGCGCGGTCACCGCTCGCGAGTGGCAGCGTCGCTTCAACGTCGCCGCCAGCCGCGGCCGCGACCAGATGTGGCTGTTCCACTCGGTGACGCCCGACCTGTTGTCGCCGGCCGATCTCCGGCGCTCGTTGCTGTCGTACATGTCGGGCCCGCCGACGCCGGTGGCCGTTGCCCGCTTCGACGACCTGACCTGGGACTCGGACACGCGTGACCCGTTCGAGTCGCGGTTCGAGCAGCGCGTGTTCGTGGCACTCCGCGACCGGGGATTCCACGTGACGCCCCAGGTCGACGTGAACGGCCGGCGGATCGACCTCGTGGTGAGTGGCGCCAAGGGTCGGCTCGCCGTCGAGTGCGACGGCGACGGCTGGCACACGGGGCGCGAGGCCCAGCTCGCCGACCTCGACCGCGAGCTCGAGCTGGCGCGCGCCGGCTGGATGTTCTGGCGCGTGCGCGAGTCGGAGTTCTCTGTGGACCCGGCAGCGGCGCTGAGCGGCCTGTGGACGACGCTCGAGTCCCGAGGCATCAAGCCGGGCGACGTCGCGGGCGAGGGGAACGAGTTCGGATCGTCGCCCGAGACCTGGGTGGCGACGCGCCTGTCGGACGAGGAGGGGCTGGACGGCCTCGACGGTGCCGACCCCGCGGAGCTGGACATCGAGATCGGCCCCTGAGCCCCGAAGCGATCCTCGACGCCACGACGACGCACCCCGAAGCGCTCGGCCATGCCGCCGTGAGCCCCGAAGCGATCAGCTCTTGACCAGGCGCTCGATCGCCCGTGTGGCCTCCGTGACCTTGTCGGCGGCGTCGGGGGCGCCGGACGCCACCGCGTCGCTGACGCAGTGGTGCAGGTGCTCGTCGAGCAGGCCGACGGCCACGCTCTGCAGCGCGCTGGAGCACGCCGAGATTTGCGTCAGTACGTCGATGCAATAGGTATCTGACTCCACCAGGCGCTGCAGGCCCCGCACCTGTCCCTCGATGCGGCGCAGGCGCTTCAGGTAGTCGTCCTTGGTCATGCTGTAGCCGGGCACGCAGATACCCTAACGGGGTATGAGCCGATCCGCCCGCGCCGGTGACGGGCGTAGCCTGGTGGGGTGCTCATCGGATCCCACGTCAACCAGGCCGACCCCCTCGCCATCGCCGCTGCCGAGGACGCCGATCTCGTGCAGATCTTCCTCGGCGATCCCCAGAGCTGGAAGAAGCCACCGCCCCGGGACGACGTCGAGGAGCTGCGGGCGTCGCCGGTGCCGGTCTACGTCCACGCGCCGTACCTGGTGAACCTGGCGTCGCCCAACAACCGCATCCGCATCCCCTCCCGCAAGATCCTGCAGAACACCTGCGACGCTGCCGCCGAGATCGGCGCCCGGGCGGTGATCGTCCACGGGGGGCACGTCACCGAGGACGACGAGCCCGGGGCCGGCTTCCTCCGCTGGCGCAAGGGTCTGGAACAGCTCGAGTCCGAGGTGCCGGTGTACCTCGAGAACACTGCCGGGGGCGACCACGCCATGGCCCGCCATTTCGACACCATCGCCGGCCTGTGGGAGGCGATCGGTGACAAGGACATCGGCTTCTGCCTCGACACCTGCCACGCCTGGGCGGCGGGTGAGGCCTTGGTCGACGCCGTCGACCGCATCAAGGCGATCACCGGGCGCATCGACCTCGTGCACTGCAACGACTCCAAGGACGCCGCCGGGTCCGGCGCCGACCGCCACGCCAACATCGGCACCGGCACCATCGATCCCGACCTGCTCGTGGCCCTCGTGGACGCCGCCGGTGCGCCCGTGGTGTGCGAGACCGCCCCCGAGGGGCGCAAGGACGACGTGGCCTTCCTGCGCGACAGAACGTCCACCTGACACCGACACCGGTCCGCTAAGCCCCGGGTGTGCTGGCCGCCGCCTCCTGGTCACCACCGGCGGCTTCCTCCTGGCGGTGCTGCTCGACTACGCCACCTGATTGCCCGCCTGTGACGGTGGCCGCTACGCAAGTCCCAGCGCGGTGGTCTCGTCGGCGGCGGTGACGTCGTCACGCACCAACGTGCGGTACAGCTCGGCGTAGAGGCCGCCCTTGGCAACCAGTTCCGGGTGGCGGCCTCGCTCGACGATGCGGCCCTCGTCGAGCACCAGGATCTGGTCCGCCGACACGATCGTCGACAGCCGGTGAGCGATCACGAAGCTGGTGCGTCCGGCGAGCGCCACGCCCAGGGCCTCCTGCACCAGCGCCTCGTTCTCGGTGTCGAGGTTGCTGGTGGCCTCGTCGAGAATCACGACGGCCGGGTCCTTCAACAGCATGCGGGCGATGGCCAGGCGCTGCTTCTCGCCGCCCGACAGGCGGTAGCCCCGCTCCCCCACCACCGTGTCGTAGCCGTCGGGCATGCGGGCGATGACGTCGTGGATCTGGGCGGCGCGGCAGGAGGCCTCGACCGCCTCCTGCGTGGCGTCGGGGCGGGCGTAGCGCAGGTTGTTGCCGACGCTGTCGTGGAACATGTGCGGGTCCTGGGTGACGACGCCTATTGCGCCGTGCAGCGAACCCAGCGTGAGGTCCCGGACGTCGCGGCCGTCGATGCGTACCGCCCCGTCGGTCACGTCGTAGATGCGGGGGATCAGCATCGACAGGGTCGTCTTGCCCGACCCCGACGGCCCCACCAGTGCCACGAGCTCGCCGGGCTCGACCCGGGCCGAGACGCCGCGCAGCACGTTGCGCACGGGGACACGTCCCCCGTTACCGCGGCCGTCGGTGGACGGGCTGGCCACGGCGGGGTCGAGCTCGAGGGTGGGGACGATCGTCTCGGTCGGGTAGGAGAACCACACGTCGTCGATCTCGACATCGCCCCGAACGTCGACCAGGTCCACGGCGCCTGGTCGGTCGGTGAGCGGCACCGGGGCGTCCAACACCTCGAACACCCGGTCGAAGGACACGAAGGCGCTCATGAGGTCAACGGGGGCGTTGCTCAGCGCCGTCAGCGGCCCGTACAGCCGCCCGACGTAGGCCGCCATAGCCACCAACGTCCCGATCGACAGGGCCTCGGAGATCACCAGGAGCCCGCCGACCCAGTAGATGGCGGCTGTGCCGATCGCCCCCACCAGCCCGAGGGCGATGAAGAACGTGCGGCCGAGCAGCGCCGCCCTGATCCCGGCCACCCGGACGCCGTCAGCCCGCGCCGCGAAGCTGCGCTCCTCGTCGTTGCCGCGACCGAACAGCTTCACCAGCAGGGCGCCGGCCACGTTGAACCGCTCGGTCATCGTGGTGTTCATCGAGGCGTTGAGGTCCATCTGCTGGCGGGTGACGGCCTGCAGGCGGCGCCCGACGCGCTTGGCGGGGAGGATGAACAGCGGCAGCACCACCAGCGACAGCAGCGTGAGCTGCCACTCCAACAGGGCCATGGCCACGAGCGTGGTGACAAGCGTGATGACGTTGGAGACAACCGACCCGATCGTGCCGGTGAGGGCACGCTGGGCGCCGATGACGTCGGTGTTCAGGCGGTTGGTCAGCGCCCCGGTCTGTGTCCGGGTGAAGAAGGCGACGGGCATGCGCTGGACGTGGGCGAACAGCGCCACACGCAGGTCGTAGATGACGCCCTCACCGACGCGGGAGGAGACGTAGCGGTCGGCCACCGCCAGGGCCGCGCCGCCGAAGGCCGCCAGCACGGCCAGGCCGGCCAGGACGTTGAGGTAACCGCGGTCGCCGTCGGGAATCGCCGTGTCGATGATGCTGCGGAACAGCAGCGGCGGCGCCAGCTGGACGAGCGCGGTGGTGACGATGATCGCCAGGTAGCCGAGGAGCATCCAGCGGTAGGGCCTGGCGAACCGCCACACCCGCCACACCAGCGACCGGTCGACGCTGGCGCCGGCGAGCTGGCTGGGATCGGCACCCAGCATGGGGTGGGCGCCCGTGCTCCCACCACCGACTCGACCACCGACGCGCATGCGATGAAGGCTACGAGCAGGCGCCACAAGCACACCCTCTCTGGCAGCGACGAACCCCGGCCGGACTCGAGCCACCGATCCGCTACCCTTCGTCCGCAGCCGACGGGAAGGTGCTGGGGAGAAGGCAGTCGTGGGTAGGCCCGCCATGCCAGACAGCGAGACCAGCCGTCGTCCCCCGACCAGCGATCAGGATCAGCCCAAAGGCCAGCGCAACAACGGCGACGGCGGTCGCGTCGCCATCGCCGAGCATGCCAGAGTGGGCGCCCCGGCCGGCGACCACCGCCGGTCCCACCCGGGCGGCAAGCTCGCCTACAACCCGGCGCTGGATGGAATCCGGGGGGCCGCCGTACTGGCGGTCCTGTTCTTTCACGAGGGCTTCGCCTGGGCCCGGGGCGGTTATCTGGGAGTGTCGACGTTCTTCACGTTGTCCGGGTTCCTCATCACCTCACTGTTGGTGCGCGAGCAGCTCGAGACGGGACGGGTGCGGCTCGGCAGGTTCTGGGCGCACCGCGTACGTCGCCTGCTCCCGGCCTCGGCACTGACGCTGGCCGCCATCTCCCTGTCGGCACTGCTGGTCGACGAGACCTGGGAACGCGGCCTGCGTGGCGACGTCCTGTCGGCTCTGGGGGAGGTGGTCAACTGGCATTTCATCCTGGACGACCGTGCCTATGCCGACCTGTTCGCGTCGCCATCTCCGGTGCTGCACTTCTGGAGCCTGGCGATCGAGGAGCAGTTCTACTGGTTGTTCCCGCTGCTCGCCGTCGGCGTCTTCGCCCTCGCCAAGGGTTCCCTACGGGTCCTGGGCGTCATGGTCGCCGGCCTTGTGGCCGGCTCGGCGGCGCTCACCTTGTCCCTCGGGGCTGATCGCCCGATCGCCATCTACTACGCCACGCCCGTCCGCGTGGGTGAGATCCTCGTCGGCGCGCTGCTGGCGGTCATGCTGGCCCGACGGGGCCTGCCGGGGGGAGCGCTCGGCCGGCGTGCCGTGGCCGTGGCCAGCATCGCCGCCCTCGTCGTGTCGGTGTGGGCGTGGTCGAACGTGGCCCAGACGTCGACCGGGCTCTACTCGGGCGGACTGTTGGCCTACGCGGTGGTGTCGGGCGTACTGGTGTTGTCGGCCACCGTCGCGGGACCTGTCCGATCGTTGATGTCCGTTGAGCCCCTCCGGCAGCTCGGCATCATCTCGTACGGCGTCTACCTGTATCACTGGCCCGTGTTTCTCCTGGTCGACCAAGAGCGCACCGGTTGGAGCGGGTGGCCACTGTTCGCGATTCGCCTCTCCTTGACCCTGGCCGCGGCCGTCGCGTCGTACGTCCTGATCGAACGACCGATCCGAAACGGGTGGCGGCCTCGCCGGTCGCAGGTCCCGGTGCCCGCCCTTGCCTGCGGGACCCTGGTGGCCGTCGCCCTGGTCGCAGTGGTGGTGCCGATCGCATCGAAACCGCCCCCCGATCCGTTCCAGCTGTCAGGGAGCGATCCGCGTCCCTCGGAGATTCCGGAGTCCGCCTTGCTCGGCGTCGCGGTCGGCGACTCGACCATGTTCAGAACGGGGTGGGGTCTGAGCACGTGGGGAGATCGGACCGGTGAGCTGCGCCTGCTGAGCGCCGACGCGCAAGGAGGACTGGGCTGCGGGCTGACTCGGGGCGGCGACCGGATCGCCTCGGGCGTCGTCAGCAGCAACAGCGCGGACTGCAATGCCTGGGCCGAGACGCTGCCGAAGTCGATCTCCGCTCGGCTCGAGCGCTTTGGGCGACTCGACTTCGCCGTGGTCCAGACCGGACCGTGGGACGTCGCCGACCGGCGGTTGGCCGGCGACGACACGTGGCGGGCGCCCGGCGACCCCGTCTACGACGACTATCTCACGTCGGAGCTGAGCGAACTGACCGACCTGCTGCTCGACCGCGGCGTGAAGGTCGTGTGGCTGACGGCTCCCCACATCGAGGTCGGCAAGCAGGAGGAGCCACCTCCGGCCCAGCCGTACCCCGAGTCAGACCCTGCTCGCATGGATCGCCTCAACGAGATCATTCGTGGCATCGTCGCGTCGCGACCGAACGCCGTGCTGGTCGACCTTGCCAGGTATGTCAACGGCCTGCCGCCCGAGGTCGACGAACGGGTGCGGCCCGACGGCGTGCACTTCGATACCGAGCAAGCCGCCAACGTGGCGGCGGACTGGCTCGGCCCAGCCGTCGTGGACGCGGTCAGGGGCCGCCCCATCCCCGCGATCCCGAGTGTTCCGCTGGGAGCCACGATCGCCGGTGGGACCGGCGGCTGGTTTCACGCCGACGCATGACCTTCGAGCCCTGACGGAGCGTCAGATAGCGTTCCGCGTCGTGGACCTGCGGGAGAGCGCCGACGACCGGTCCTTCCGTGACGAGGTCCGTTCGTTCCTGGAGGACGGCCTCGCCGGGGAGTTCGCCGCCCTCCGGGGCCGGGGCGGTCCCGGCGACGAGCACGCGCTGTTCGAGGAGCGCCTGGCCTGGGAGCGCCACCTCGGCGCCCATGGCTGGACGGGCGTCGGCTGGCCCAAGGAGCACGGCGGCCGGGGGTTGTCGCTGCGGCGCCAGGTCGTCTTTCTGGAGGAGTACGCCCGGGCCCGGGGCCCAGGACGGGTGGGCCACATCGGCGAAGGGCTGCTGGGGCCCACCGTCATCGCCTTCGGGTCACCCGAGCAACAGCGGCGCTTCCTGCCACCGATCCTGGCCGGCACCGAGCTGTGGTGCCAGGGCTACTCGGAGCCCGACGCCGGCAGCGATCTCGCGAACATCGCCACCAGCGCGACGCTCGACGGCAACGACTGGGTGATCCACGGGCAGAAGGTCTGGACCTCGCTCGCTCACTGGGCGGACTGGTGCTTCGTGCTGGCGCGCACGTCGCCGGTGCGGGAGGGCGCGGCACGGCACGCGGGCATCTCCTATCTGCTGGTGCCCATGCGGCAGGACGGCGTCGAGGTCCGGCCCATCGTCCAGCTCACCGGCGACAGCGAGTTCAACGAGGTGTTCTTCGACGGCGCCCGCACGGCGGCGGAGAACGTGGTGGGCGACGTGGGTGATGGTTGGGGCGTCGCCATGGGAACCCTGGCGTTCGAGCGGGGCGCGTCGACGCTGGGCCAACAGCTCAACTTCCGCAACGAACTGGACGCCATCGTCGCCGCCGCGCGCCGCAGCGGCACCATCGCCGACCCCGTCGTGCGGCAACGCCTGGCACGGGCGCACATCGGGCTGGAGATCATGCGGCTCAATGCCCTGCGCACCCTCGCCGGCAGCGAGCCCGGGGCGCTGCGACCCGAGGCGCTGATCGGCAAGCTCTACTGGGCGACGTTCCACCGGGGGCTGGGCGAACTCGCGATGGACGTCCTCGGCGCCGACGCGCTGGCGACCGAAAACTCGGCCCTGCAGCGGCTGTTCCTGTTCAGCCGGGCGGACACCATCTACGCCGGGTCCAACCAGATCCAGCGCAACATCATCGGCGAACGGGCCCTCGGCCTGCCCAAGGAGCCCCGATGAGCGAGGTCCTCCCATCGCCATCCCGAGGTCATGGGTTCCGGCGGACCGGGCCCGAGGTCATGGGTTCGGGATCGGGAACGCATGACCTCGCCCTTCAACCAATGGAGCCCATTGCCTCGGGAGGCATGGTGCTGCGGCACTCTCTCGGTGAGGTCTGGTCGTGAGCCATACGCCCCCGCCGCCGTCCGAGCCGGCCGGGCACGGCCTGCTGGCCGGCAGGGTCGCGGTCGTCACCGCCGCCGCCGGCACGGGAATCGGGTCGGCCACCGCCCGGCGCCTGCTGCTCGAGGGCGCCGCGGTCGTGATCAGCGATGCCCACGAACGGCGGCTCGGCGAGACCGCCGCCGAACTCGCCGCGCTGGCCGAGACCATCGGTTCCGCGCCCGCGGGCGAGCCACTGCTGGCGGTCCCGTGCGACGTGACCGACGAGATGCAGGTCCAGGAGCTGTTCGCCGCAGCCGCCGACCGGCACGGGCGGATCGACGTGGTGGTCAACAACGCCGGCCTCGGCGGCACGGCCGACCTGGTGGAGATGACCGACGACGAGTGGCGCCGGGTCGTCGACGTGACGCTCACCGGCACGTTCCGCTGCACCCGTGCGGCGCTGCGGATCCTCTGCGGCCAGGGTGCGGGCGTGATCGTCAACAATGCCTCGGTGCTGGGATGGCGGGCCCAGGCGGGGCAGGCGCACTACGCCGCCGCCAAGGCCGGGGTCATGGCGCTGACCCGCAGCGCCGCCCTCGAGGCGGCACCGTTCGGCGTGCGCGTCAACGCGGTGGCGCCCAGCCTGGCGATGCACCCGTTCCTGGCCAAGGTGACGAGCGACGAGCTGCTCGACGAGCTGGCCGGGCGCGAGGCGTTCGGCAGGGCCGCGGAGCCATGGGAGGTGGCGACGGTGATCGCGTTCCTGGCCAGCGACTACTCCAGCTACATGACCGGCGAAGTCGTGAGCGTCAGCTCCCAGCATCCCTGACCCGAGGCTCCGATGGCGCAGACCGTGCTGGTGTCGCTGGACGAGGTGCGGGCGGCGGTCGGCCGACGGCTGGGCACCAGCGCTTGGCTGGCGATCAGCCCGGATCGCCTCGATCGCTTCGCCGCCGCCACCGGTCACCGCGACCACGGCTATCTCGCCCTGGCGCTCACCAACCTGTTCCTGCCCCAGATCGTGGAGGTGCGGGGCGCGTCGCTGGGCGTCAACTACGGCACCGGCCGCGTGCGGTTCCCTGCGTCACTGCTCGCTGGCAGCCGGGTGCGCGGCACGGCCGAACTGGTGGCCTGTGACGACATCGCCGGCGGCGTGCAGACGACGATCCTCATCACGGTCGAGGTGGACGGTGCCGACGAACCCGCCTGCGTGGTCGAGTCCCTCAGCCGCTGGCTCGCCTAGTGGGGCGCGTGGCGCCCCGGTTTGGGGACGGGTCTCGCGGCGTGGTAGGCAAGCGGATCGCAATGCCCGAAGCCTGAGTTTTGACGGTGCCAAACCCCTTCATGCAGAACGACTTCACCCGCTCCGAACGTGAGGCGCTCAAGGCGATCTACCGTTTCACCCGCGACGGCTCGGAAGCGCACACGGGCACCCTGGCCGAACGGCTCGCGCTGTCGCCCGGGACGGTCACCACGCTGGTCAAGCGACTGGCCGACCGGGGACTCGTGGACCACCGTCCCTACCAGGGCGTTCGGTTCACCGCCGACGGCAGGCGGGCGGCCGTCGCCGCCATCCGGGTCCATCGCATCGTCGAGCGCTTCCTCGCCGACATGCTCGGCTACGCCTGGAACGAGGCCGACGCCCTCGCGGTGGCGTTCGAGCACGACCTGCCCGACGAGGTGATCGACCGGCTCTACGTGGCCCTGCACCGGCCGGAGACCTGCCCGCACGGGTTCCCGATTCCCCGGGCCGAGGCAGACGAGCTGCCCAACACGCCCGAGCTCTACGACCTGGAGCCGGGAGACGTGGCCGAGGTCGCGGTCTCGGGATCGACCGACGCCGAGATCCTGTCGTTCCTCGGCACGCTCGGGGTGGTACCCGGGGTACAGGTCGCGGTCGTCGAGAAGCACCCGTTCGACGGACCGTTGGTGGTCGAGGTCGACGGGCAGACCCGCACCATCGGCGAGCGCGTCGCTCGTCAGGTGTACGTGACGAAGCGCATACCCGCCGACGAGGGGCGGCGGGTCAACGGGGCACGACCGGCAGACACACGACCGGCGGACGGCTAGCCACAACAGGCGAGTCAGGAAACAAAGGGAGAGGGAAGTAGGACGATGGTGTCGCTACTCACCGCCGAAGGCGGTTACCAGGAGTTCACCCTGCGGGGGGGTGAGTGGTTCGTCCTGATCGGCTCGGCGCTGACCGCCTTGCTGGCGCTCGGCGTGGGCTTCGTACTCATGCGCGGCGTGCTGGCAGCCGACCAGGGCACGCCCCGGATGATCGAGATCGCCAAGGCCATCCAGGAGGGCGCACTCGCATATCTCAAACGCCAGTTCCGCACGATCGGCTTCATCGTCGTGCCGCTGGCCGTGGTCGTCTTCCTCACCTCCGTGGCGGTCGAGAAGCCCAGCGGCGCCGAGGCGCTTTCATTCGCCGAGTCGGGTTCCTGGCGCACGCTCGCGTTCCTCGCTGGTGGCCTGATGTCCGGGCTCACCGGGTTCATCGGCATGAGCCTGGCCGTGCGGGGCAACGTCCGCACTGCGGCCGCCGCGCGGACCGGCCAGATGCCGCCCGCCCTGCAGGTGGCGTTCCGCACCGGCGGCGTCTGCGGCATGTTCTGCGTGGGTCTGGGCCTCATCGGCGCCACCCTCATCATGATGGTGTTCCAGAACACCAGCTCGGCCATCCTGATCGGCTTCGGGTTCGGCGGCTCGCTGTTGGCGCTGTTCCTCCGGGTCGGCGGCGGCATCTTCACCAAGGCGGCCGACGTGGGCGCCGACCTGGTGGGCAAGGTGGAGGCCGGCATCCCCGAGGACGACCCCCGCAACCCCGCCACCATCGCCGACAACGTGGGCGACAACGTGGGCGACTGCGCCGGAATGGCGTCGGACCTGTTCGAGTCGTACGAGGTCACGCTGGTGGCGTCGATCATCCTCGGCGTGCCGGCGTTCCAGCGCATCTTCCCCGACAACCCCGGCCTGTGGGCCGCCGGCGCCCTGTTCCCGCTGGCCGCCCGGGCGCTGGGCGTCCTGGCGTCGATCGTCGGCGTTTTCGCCGTGCGGGCCCGCCACAACGACAAGACCGCGATGGCGCCCATCAACCGGGGCTTCCTCACCGCCGGCATCCTCACCGTGCTCGGCACGCTGGTGGTGGCGCTGGTCTACATCGGCGACCCCGACGGCCTCGTCAGCAACGTCGGGCTGCGGATGTTCGGGGCCGTGGTCATCGGCCTGGTGCTGGCCCAGCTGGTCAGCCGCATCACCGAGTACTTCACCTCCACCGAGAGGGCTCCGGTGCGGGAGATCGCCGACGCCGCCGAGACCGGGCCCGCCACCACCGTGCTGGCGGGCACCTCGTCGGGCCTGGAGTCATCGGTGTGGGCCATCGTGGCCATCGCCATTGCGCTGGGCGTCGCGATCGGGCTGGGTGGCGGCGACACGCAGTTCACCCTGTACCTGGTCGCCCTCACCGGCATGGGCATGCTGGCGACCACCGGCGTGGTGGTCTCGGAGGACACGTTCGGCCCCGTGGCCGACAACGCCGCCGGCATCGCCGAGATGTCGGGCGAGTTCGAGGGCGACGCCGAGCGGGTGATGGTGGGCCTCGACGCGGTGGGCAACACCACCAAGGCCGTGACCAAGGGCTTCGCCATCGGCTCGGCGGTCATCGCCGCCGTGGCGCTGTTCGCCAGCTTCATCGAGACCTCGGCCAACGAGATCCTGCCGGTAGCCGTCATCGAGCGGCTGCAGGACACGTCCCAGGGCATCTTCAGCACCATCCAGATCAACGTGGCCAACCCCAAGGTGTTCATCGGCCTGCTGATCGGCGGCGCCGTTCCGTTCCTGTTCTCTGGCCTGGCCATCCGGGCGGTGGGCCGCACCGCCGGCGTGGTGGTGCAGGAGGTCCGCAGGCAGTTCGCCGACGGCAAGATCATGTCCGGCGAGAAGCGGCCCGACTACGCGCCGGTGATCGACATCTGCACCGCAGCCTCGCTGCGGGAGCTGGCCACGCCGGCCCTGCTGGCCGTGCTGACGCCGGTGATCATCGGCTTCGGCATCGGCTACACGGCGCTGGGCGCATTCCTGGCGGCGGTGATCCTGGTCGGCCAGCTCATGGCCAACTACCTGTCCAACGCCGGTGGTGCTTGGGACAACGCCAAGAAGTACATCGAGGACGGCCACCACGGCGGCAAGGGCTCCGACGCCCACAAGGCGGCGGTGATCGGCGACACGGTGGGCGACCCGTTCAAGGACACCGCGGGGCCGGCGCTCAACCCGCTCATCAAGGTGATGAACCTGGTGTCGCTGCTGATACTGCCGGCCATCATCAACCTGTCGAACATCGACAGCGACAACATCCTGTCCACGACGCCGGAGGCGGGCGGGTACGTGATCGCCGCGGTGGCGCTGGCGGTGCTACTCGGCGCCATCGCCTTCTCCAAGCGTTCGGGGGCAGGCATCGCCGGCGGCACCCGCGCCGACGGGCAGGCCCCAGCAGAGCCGGCGGCCGCCCGAGCCTCGGCCTCCGTGTCGCGCTAGGCAGGCGCAACCTGCAAAAAGCCAGCTCCGGTGTCGCTTCTCGCGAGTACCGCGTGAAAACGATGCCGGAACTGGTTCAGGTCTCGGACGGGCTGGCCGGCGTCGGCTCGGCGGTCGTCGGCTCGGCGGTCGTCGGCTCGGCGACGCCTGGGCCCCAGCGCGTCATGGCCACGCCGATGGCAGCCACGACGACGCCGATGATGACGGCGGCAATCTGCAACCCACCGAAGGCGTCGTCGCCGAGACCGAGCGGGCCGGCGAAGACCCCTAGGAAGGCGATGATCGCACCGATCGCCGCGATGACCCAGCCCGCGAGTTTGCGTGTTCGAGCGTCCACGGTCGTCTCCTCCATTGGATGGCGGAACCTGGGGGCACCCCAGATGCGCCCTCTGCCGCGGATCATAGACGGCAGCACGAATGCCGCGTACGTGCCACCATCTCGCGGGGGAACACCAGCACACGAGGGGATCTGCATGACACGAATCGATCGACGCACGTTCCTGACGGGTACGGCGGCGGCCGGGGGCGCCGCCCTGGCCGGCCCGTTCGCCGGTTTCGTGGCCGGGCCCGTGGCCGCGGCGCCCAATCCCACGCTCGGCCCCGTTCCCGACCTGCGGGACGGACAGGTGCGACTGTGGCTGCCCGATGGGTTCCAGTACCGCTCGTTCCACGACACCGAGCAGACCGTGCTGCTCGACGACGGCACCGTCCTGCCGGGACGCCACGACGGCATGGCCGCGTTTCGCGGCGACGGGGGCAGCGTCCTCCTCGTTCGCAACCACGAGATCAACAACCCGGTGCCGGCCTTCGGCGACGCCTCCAAGGCCTACGACACCATGGCCGGGGGCGGGACCACCACCACGGAGGTGACCCGGTTCGGTGAGGTGATCAGCGCTCGCACCAGCCTCAACGGCACGCAGATGAACTGCTCCGGCGGGCGCATGCCGTGGGGCTCCTGGATCACCTGCGAGGAGACGATCAACGGGCCCGACGTCGGCCCCGACTTCACCGGCGTGTCGAATGTGCCGCTCACCCGGCGGCACGGCTTCATCTTCGAGGTGCCCGCACGCAGCGAGTCCGATCGCGAACCGATCACGGCCGCCGGGCGCTTCGCACACGAGGCCGTGGCGTTCGATCCCCGCCACGGTGTGCTCTACCTGACCGAAGACAACTTCGGCTTCCCTTCGGGCCTCTACCGCTACATCCCGGTCCAGCACCCACTCGATGTCGGGCGGCTGGTCAACGAGGGTCGGCTGCAGATGCTGGCCGTCACGGGCACACCCAGCGCGGACCTGGCGGCCGCGCAGCCGGAGAACGCTCGCTACCGGGTCACGTGGGTCGACATCGACGATCCCGACCCCACGTTCCCGTTCACGCCCGGCCAGACGGCACCCACCACCAACGACCAGGCGCTCAACCACGTCGGCAACCAGGGCCGGGCCCAGGGCGCGGCCTGGTTCTCGCGGCTCGAGGGCGCCACCTACGACCGGGGCACCATCTACTTCTGCTCGACACAGGGCGGCGGCCCGGCCGAGCGGGGCACCAGTGACACCGTGCAGGGGTGGGGCAACGGATCCGGGCAGATCTGGGCCTACGACATCTCGTCGGACTGGCTGACGCTCGTGTTCCAATCGCCGGGGCCCGACACACTCGACTTCCCGGACAACATCACCACCAGCAGGCGGGGCACGCTCGTCCTGTGCGAGGACAACATCAACGACAACTTCGTGCGGGGCCTGTCCTCCAACGGGAAGCTGTGGGACATCGCGCTGAACCGGCTGGTCAGTTCCACGGGCGCCAACCGGTCCAACGACGAGTTCGCAGGTGCAACCTTCGACCCCGACGGGCACACCCTGTTCGTGAACATCCAGGCCAGCCGCGGGATGTCCTTCGCCATCTGGGGGCCCTGGCACAAGATCGGGGTCTGACGCTTGTTCAGTGGTTGGCCTTGACTTAGAGCGCACTCGAAGCCCTACCGTCGCGCCATGACCGTCGCGCTCGCCCCGCCACCCGTCGACGTGGTCGACGCGGAGCATCCCGTCTCGACCGCGTGCAGTGCTCCGGCCCCGACCCTTCCCCCCGGCGGGCCGCAGTCCCTGCCGATCGCGGAGGCCGCCGAGCGGACGGGCGTAACGGCGCACACGCTGCGCTACTACGAGCGCATCGGCCTTCTGGACGTACCTCGCGACCACGCCGGACGGCGCTGGTTCACGGAGACCGAGCTGGCGCGCGTGGTGTTCATCACGCGCCTGCGGCTGACGGCCATGCCCATCCGCGACGTCCAGGCGTACTTCCGGCTGGTCGACGCGGGACCGGGCAACGAGGCCGAGCGCCTCGCGCTGCTCGAGCGCCACCGCAGCCAGGTGAGCGAGCGGCTCGTCGAGCTCCAGGCGGCGCTCGACGTGATCGATTTCAAGATCGGCACCTACGGCGGGATGTGCGGTCCCTGAAGCGCGCACTCGCCCTTACCCACCTCCAAGGAGCAGGCCATGGCCCCACCCCATCGCGCCCTCGGGCGCTCCGGCCTCACCGTGTCGGCCCAGGGCCTCGGCTGCATGGGCATGAGCTTCGCCTACGGCACTCCCGACGCCGCCGAGGCCACGGCCACCATCCACAGGGCCCTCGAGCTCGGCATCACCCTGCTCGACACGGCCGACATCTACGGCTTCGGCGAGAACGAGCAGCTGGTCGGCAGGGCCATCGCCGGCCGCCGCAACGATGTGGTCGTGGCCACCAAGTTCGGGATCTTCATCGATCCCGACGGGCGCGACAGCCGGGGCGTCCGGGGCGACCCCGCATACGTACGCCAGGCATGCGACGCCTCGCTGGGGCGCCTGGGCGTGGACCACATCGACCTCTACTACCAACACAGGCCCGACACCGACGTACCGATCGAGGAGACTGTGGGCGCCATGGCCGAGCTGGTCGGCGCCGGCAAGGTGCGTCACCTCGGCCTGTCGGAGGCGTCGGCGGACACGGTCCGCAGGGCTGCGGCCGTGCATCCCATCGCCGCACTGCAGACCGAGTGGTCGTTGTTCTCCCGTGACATCGAGGCCGAGATCGTGCCCGCGTGCCGGGCGCTCGGCATCGGGCTGGTGCCCTACAGCCCGTTGGGACGGGGTCTGCTCACGGGCACGGTGTCCAGCCTCGACGAGCTACAGGGCGACGACTTCCGCCGCACCCAGCCCCGATTCCAGGGCGACAACCTCGAGCGCAACCTCGAGCTAGTGGCGGTGGTGCGGGAGATCGCAGCCAGCCGCAACGCCACACCCGGGCAGGTTGCGCTCGCCTGGCTGCAGGCCCAGGGCGACGACGTCGTTCCCATCCCCGGGACAAAGCGCCGCAGGTACCTCGAAGAGAACGTGGCGGCGCTGGACCTCGAGCTGTCCGCCGACGACATGGCCCGCCTCGAGGGCCTGACGCCGGTCGGCACCCGGTATGCCGATCCGGGTTGGGTCAATCGCGACACGCCGGCCCAATCGCCAGCCTCGGCCCCTGACGGCCCGGCGTGATGGCCGGCTCAGGCCCGCCGGCGGGCGCGCAGAGGCGGAGGGAACCGTCCGCCAACCCCCGGCAGCTGGCGGACGATCACCCCCACTGATCCAAGAGCTTGCCATCCGAGGCAAGCGCGCTCCGCGCTGGCATCGCCACTCAACTCGCTCATTGCTGGCTTTTCGGGGCCTCTCACGGCCGGCTACTGACGACACCGCACGTCACGTCCTGGTGAATGCACGAAGAAACCTCGGTTGCGAGCTTGTGCTCGTCCCAACCGTTGAAGAAGTCGGCGTGCCCGGTGAGCAGCGAACCCGAAGCCAGCGACAGGTCGTGACCGCCACCGGTGATCGGGTACCCGATCGAAAGCAGCAACTGGGGCACGGCCACCGGATGGGAATCCGGGCACGCTCCGTCGGCGCTGCGCGCCATGTGAC
>JBKPHE010000150.1:0-13115 GCA_046744485.1 Actinomycetota bacterium
GTCGACCACTGCACCTCGGGGATGCGGTAGGCGCCCGCCGACATCACGGCGGTGTTGGCGACGAGCAGCGGTCCGACCATCGGGTACGCGCCCGCATCGCCGTCGATCCGTACGCGTAGGGCCCGGATCCTGCCGTCGCGGTCGCCGCCGATCTCGACGTGCTGGTGCTGCGCGCGCGAATGGCCCAGGCCGACCATGTCGGTCGAGCGGGGCGGCACCCAGCGCACGGGCCGGCCGGAACGGCGGGCGAGCCAGGGGAGCAGGATCTCCTCGGGATGCGGCCGGGCCTTGGCGCCGAAGCTGCCACCGGTGTCCGGGGCGATGACGCGGACCTGGTCGGGGGACAGCCCGTGCACCTCCGCCATCACCGTCCGCACCGGATGCGCGCCCTGGCACGACGACCAGTGGACGAGTCGACCGTCCTCGCCCCACAGCGACGCACCGGCCCGGCCCTCGAGCGGGCAGGGGGCCAGACGCTGGTTGACGAGCGCGGTGGAGACGACCACGTCGCAGCCCGCCAGCGTGTCCCCAACCGTGTCCGAGCCGCCGTCCCGCGCCGCCACGACGTTGGTGCCCGCCCCGGGGAACAGCAGCACCTCGCCACGTTCCGCGACGTCGAGGCTGGTGACGGCCGGCAGGGGGTCATAGTCAATGTCGACCAGCTCGGCCGCGTCCTCGCCCTGCGCGTCGGTCTCGGTGACGATGGCGACCACCGCCTCGCCCACGAACCGAACGCGTCCGTCGGCCAGCAAGGGGCGGGCCATGGCGGGCGGGTAGGCGGGGCTGATCTGGGGCTGCGGGCCGATGTCGAGGTCGGCCGCGGTCACGACGTCGACCACGCCCGGGGCGGATCGAGCGGCGTCGACGTCGACGGAGCGAATGATCGCGTGCGCCATCGGGGAGGTCACGTACGTGACGCTCAGGCAGCCGGGCAGGTCGAGATCGGCGATGAACCGCGCGTCCCCCGTGAGCAGGCGATCGTCCTCGCGCCGGCCCACGGGCGTTCCCACGAGTGGCATCGGGCCGACGCTACCGGGGTCGAGCAATGCACCGCGCAGTAGCATCCGCCGACGACCAACCGGTTGGTCAGGAGAGGGCCCGTCGATGCCCGACGACATCCGCGACGCTCCGGTCGAGGAGTACTGGGACCGCTTCGCAGAGCGCTGGACCGGGCTGCTCAGCTACCGCTACATGGGCAAGACCAATGCCGCGCTGGACCGGGGCGGGGGCGAGACGATGCGGCTGCGCCACGACATGCGGAACCCCTCGGGTGGGATCATGGCGGCGCCGCTCTGCATCGCCTCGCCGGAGTCGGGGGGCATGGCCGACGACGCCTACGTGCCGAACCCCGTCATCGCCTCGCTGCACATCCTCGACGACGCCCGCGACGTCGGCGAGATCGAGGTGCGGCGCGACGTGATCCGCGTTGGTCGCCACATGGGGTTCAGCCGGTCGCAGATCGTCGACGCCGCCGATCCCGGGCGGGTGGTCGCCCTGTCCGAAGGGGTGGGCGTGAGCCTCGGCCAACCGCCCCCGGGGTTCGAGCCGGTCGACAACCCGCCGATCGCCATCGAGGACTCGCCGGCTCTGCCGCCGCTGCACGTCGTGTTCGGCGCCCGCCGCCGCCCCGACGGCGCCTGGGAGCTTCCGGAGCTGAGCGACGAGCTGTCCTCGCCCGACGCTGCGCTGCACCTCGGACCGATCCACGTGGTGCTCGAGGCGGCGGCCATGGAGCTCGCGTCGCTCGAGGCCGGCACCGACGCGCTCCAGATCGAGGACTGGCACGTCATGTTCGTGGCGCGCGGCAAGGTCGGCCCGTTCCGCGTGCGCGGCGAGGCGATCGGCGGCCGCCAGGGGCGCATCGCCTGTCGCCTGTCGCTGCACGACGAAGGCAACGGCGATCGGGTTGTCACCAGCGCGTCGGCGGCCTTCCGGCCCGCGTCCTAGCTGGTCAAATCCGTCCAGCTGGGGCGCGGCGACGCCGTCGACCCGGTGCCGTCATGCGGGCCGCGGCAGTGGGCCGAACGTTGTCGGCATGCCCTAGGTTGACACCATGCGCTTCGGCAACGTCGGTGGGCGGATGCAGCTGGTGGTCGGTGACCGGCTCGTCGACGTGGGGTCGGCATCGGCGGGGCGCCTCCCCGCCGACCCGGTGGCGGCGCTCGAACAATGGGATGCGCTGGCCGAGTGGGCCCGCTCGGCGGACGGCGGCTCGGTACCGTCCGCCCCGTTGGCGGGCGCGAGCCTGCTGGCCCCGGTGCCGCGGCCGCGCCAGGTGTTCGGCGTGGGGCTGAACTATCGCCTGCACGTCGCCGAGGGCGCCCGCGAGGTGCCCGAGGAGCCGGCCGTGTTCACCAAGTTCCCGAGCTGTGTCGCCGGGCCGACCAGCGAGATTCCGGTCGCCAGTGAGACCGTCGACTGGGAGGTCGAGCTCGTGGTGGTGGTGGCGCACGCCGCCCATCGGGTCGGCGTCGACCAGGCCTGGGAGCATGTCGCCGGGCTCATGGTGGGCCAGGACATCTCCGACCGGGCGGTCCAGATGCGGCCCCCGGCGCAGTGGTCGCTCGCCAAGTCGTTCACCGGGTTCGGCCCCACGGGTCCGTTCCTGGTGACGGTCGACGACGTTGCGGACCGCGACGACCTCGAGCTGGGCTGCGCCGTGAACGGCGAGGAGGTCCAGAAGGCCCGGACGTCCGACCTCATCTTCCCGGTGCCCGAGCTCGTCAGCCGCCTGTCCCACATCGTCACGCTGTGGCCCGGGGACCTGATCTTCACCGGCACCCCGTCGGGTGTCGGCTACGCCCGGACGCCGCCGAGGTTCCTCCACGCCGGCGACGTGCTGACGAGCTACATCGAGGGCATCGGCGAGCTGCGCAACCCCTGTATCGGGGCCTGAACCGGCGTTCGGACGCAGGAGGGAGGGTGCGGGGCGTCGAGAAGGGGCAGTTCGAGCAGGTGCTGGGCGCCGACCCTCGTGGGCCCGCGTGTCCCGCCCGGCTGACGTTCCTGTGGGTGTGTTGGATAACCGGTGGGGCGGCGAGTGCGGCTCGCGCCAGGCTCTCGCCTGTGGGCTCGATCACCTGGGGCCAGAATGTGGCGGAGGTCTACGACGGGACCATTCGGCGATGTTCGAGCCCGCAGTCCTTGGTCCGGCCGTTGACGGTCTCGCGGAGTTGGCGCGAGGTGGCCCCGCCCTCGAGTTCGCCGTCGGCACCGGACGGGTGGCACTGCCGCTGAGTGCCCGAGGCGTCTCCGTGCAGGGGATCGAGCTGTCGCCGCACATGGTGGAGCAGCTGCGCGCCAAGCCGGGCGCCGATGCTGTGCCGGTGACCATCGGCGACATGACGAGCACACGCGTTCCCGGCAAGAGGAACAGCTGGCGGTCTTCGCCAACGCGGCCGCTCACCTCGAGCCGGGAGGATGCTTCGTGGTGGAGGTGATCGTCCCCCAGCTGCGCCGCGTCCCGCCAGGGGAGGTCGGCCGGGTCTTCACCCTCGATCCTGACCACGTCGGGATCGAGACCTTCGACGACCTTGTCGGCCAGGTGGCGTGGTCGCATCACTGGATCGAGGTGGGAGGGCGCCTGGTCCGTCACTCTGCGCCGTACCGCTACGTCTGGCCGTCCGAGCTCGACCTGATGGCGAGGATCCTCGCTCGACGCGGCACCCGAGGGTCGCGCCGGAGCCTTCGGACCGTCGTGGCACAGGCCGGGAACACCGTGGCCAGGTCCTTCGCCGCGCCCGCTGGGAGCGTCCGAGCGAGGACCGTCAGGAGTGCCCAGGTCGCAACGATCAGACCGACCGCGATCAGCAGGAATCGAAGCACGTACGCCTTCTAGCCGGCTGCGCCCGGTGAGCGGTGACTGGCCGATGCGGCGCGTGCCATCAGCCGGCCCCGTCAGCCGGCCGGGGCCGTGAACAGGGTGTCGCCGGGGCCGACGTTGATGTGGAAGGTCTCCAGCCTGCTGATCCTGTCGCCGGTGAACTTGAAGACCTCGGTGAAGACGAAAGCGACACGGCCGGCCTCCTTGAGGGTCATCTCGCCGGTACCAACGGCGACGACGGTGTCGCCCTCCTCGATCAGCCGGTCGAGGTTCAGCGTGGGGCCGCCGACCGCGGCGTCGTTCTCGATCTCACCGTCGAACGCCTCCTTGCCGCGCAGCGTGCGGTACCCGTGCAGCACCCACACGACGTCGTCGGTCAGGCAGGCAAGGATCGCCTCGTGATCGGTGCGCCGGAAGCCCTCGACGTACGCCTCCACGACGGACTTGTGTGATGCCAAGCGCTCACTCCCTCACTGACGGCACCGCGGGGCACCGTCCGTCACGATAAGACCGGATCAATTGGCGTCACTATGCCGCACAGGTCCTCGAGTGCCTGGGCGGCGTCGAGGCAGACGTCTTCCCGGTAGCGGGGCCCGATGAGCTGCACACCCTGGGGCTGCCCGCCGGAGACACCCACGGGCACCGCTGCGGCCGGTAGGCCGAGCAGGTTCACCGCCACGACGAGGCGCATGCTTTCCTGCTCGGGATCGCTCGCAACCCAACCAGAGGAGCCTCCGTGGCGTTCACCACCGAAGAGATTGCGCCCCTGAGGTCCCAACCGCTCGACCGGGCCGGTCGGTAGGACCAGGGATGGACACCGACGACGCACGAGCGTCCTCGCAGTCCATCCTCGCCCCTGGCGACCAACGAGTCGCGCTGAGCCTCGGACGATGGGCGGCAGCCCAAACGGGAGGGAGCACACGATGACGTTCACCATCGACCTGACGGGAAGGCGAGCACTCGTGACCGGCGGCGGCCAGGGAATCGGCCGGGCGACGGCGCGATCGTTGGCCGATGCCGGCGCGTCGGTCGTCGTGAACGATGTCGTGGCCGACCGCGCCGACGCGGTTGTCGCCGAGGTCCGCGACGAAGGCGGCGAGGCGGATGCCGTCGTCTTTGACGTGACCGACCGGCACGCCGTCCGGGCGGCGATCGAGGAGCTCGGCGGGGTCGACATCCTCGTCAACAACGCCGGCAACGCCGGCACCGAGAGTTTCGGCCCCCTGGTGCCGTTCGCGGACACCGATCCCGATAGCTGGGACCGGTACCTCCGCGTCAACCTCTACGGTGTCATGTACTGCACCCACGCCGCGCTGCCGGCGATGATCGCCAAGGGCGAGGGGCGGATCGTCACCATCGTGTCGGACGCCGGCCGCTTCGGCGACGCCTACGTGGCGCCCTATGCCGCGGCGAAGGCGGGTGCCGCCGGGTTCTGCCGGTCGGTGGCGCGCGAGGTGGGCCGCCACGGCATCACCGTGAACTGCGTCTCGCTCGGCACCGTGCGGACGGCCGCCGCCGGCGATACCGAACGCAACCAGCCCGACCACACCGACGAGGCACCGGACGACGTACCCGACGAGGCGACGGGCCGCCGCCTGACCCCGTACATCATCCGGCGGCCCGGCGACCCGGCCGATGTCGCCGCCATGGTCACGTATCTGGCCAGCCCGCTGGCATCGTGGATCACCGGCCAGACCTATCCGGTGAACGGCGGCTACACGCTGTCGCTGTGAGGCCCCGAGTCGGACCGGTGTCGGCTACGTGAGGTGCGGCTTCGCCTGGCGCCGCAGGCCGCAAGTACATTCCCAAACGATCGGTAGGTCGCGACGGAGGATCTCATGCTCGATCACGCCATCACCGGAGGGACGGTCGTCGACGGCTCGCCCACCTCGCGGCGGCGTCGTGCCGACGTCGGCATCAAGGACGGCCGCATCGTCGCCGTCGTCGAGCCCGGTCAGCTCGACGAGCAGGCGGCACAGACGATCGACGCCACCGACCTGGTGGTGACGCCGGGCTTCGTCGATCCCCACACCCACTACGACGCCCAGCTCTGCTGGGATCCACTGGCGACACCGTCGAGCTGGCACGGCGTCACCAGCGTGATCGGTGGCAATTGCGGCTTCACCCTGGCGCCGTTGCGCGAGCGCGATGCCGACTACACCCGCAGGATGATGGCCCAGGTCGAGGGCATGCCCCTGGTGGCGCTCGAGCAGGGGCTGTCGTGGAAGTGGGAGACCTTCGGCGAGTACCTCGGGGGCCTGGACGGTTCGCTGGCGGTGAACGCCGGGTTCATGGTGGGCCACTGCGCGCTGCGCCGCTACGTGTTGGGTGAGGACTTCGGGCGGGAATCCACGCCCGCCGAGGTGAAGCAGATCAGCGGGCTCCTGCGGGGGTCGCTGGCCGCCGGCGGGCTGGGCCTGTCGACCACCCGGTCGACCACGCACGTCGACGGTGACGGCGAGCCGGTGCCGAGCCGTCACGCCTCGGAGGGCGAGGTCCTGGCCCTCTGCGAGGTCGTGGCCGAGTTCGAGGGCACCTCGCTCGAGGCCATCGTGCAGGGCTGCCTCAGCCGGTTCAGCGACGAGGAGATCGAGCTGCTGGCCCGCATGAGCGGCGCCGCCCATCGACCGCTCAACTGGAACGTCCTGACGGTCGCCGCCGACGATCCGGGCAAGATCGACCACCAGCTCCGGGCGTCGACCCGGGCCAACGAGCTGGGCGGCCGGGTCGTGGCCCTGACGATGCCGATCTTCGCCGACAACAACATGAGCTTCCTGACGTTCTGCGCGCTGTGGCTGCTTCCTGGCTGGCGCGACGTGCTGGCCGTCGACGTGCCCGGGAAGATCCGGCGCCTCCAGGACCCGGCGGTGCGGGCCGAGATGATGGCGAAGGCAGATACATCGCCGCTGCGCCGTCTCGCCGACTTCGCCAACTACCTGATCGGCGACGTGTACTCCGAGGCCAACGAGCCGTACCGCAACCGCAAGGTCGGCGACATAGCCGCCGAACGCGGCGAGGATCCCTTCGCGACGATCGTCGACATCGTGGTCAACGACGAACTGAAGACGGTCCTCTGGCCCATCCCGGCGGCCGATGGCGACGCCGATTGGGAGCTCCGACGTCGCGTGTGGGAACACGAGGACGTGCTCCTGGGCGGGTCCGACGCCGGTGCCCACCTCGACCGCATGCTGGGCTCGGCCTACCCGACCCGCTTCATCGCCGACTGCCTGCGCGGCCGCCGGCTCGTGTCCCTCGAACGGGCGGTGCACCTGATGACCGACGTGCCGGCGCAGCTCTTCGGCCTGCGGGACCGCGGCCGCCTGGCGCCCGGCTACCGCGCCGATGTCGTGGTGCTCGATCCGTCCACCGTGGACGCCACGCCCGCCCGGATCGCGTTCGACCTGCCCGGGGAGAGCAAACGGCTGCTGGCCGATCCTCTCGGCGTGGTGCGGGTGCTCGTCAACGGCCGGGAGACGATCGTCGACGGCCAGCCCACCGGCGCGCTGCCGGGCACCGTGCTTCGCTCGGGCCGCGACACCGTCGGGACGGAGACCTCGCCCGCCGGCTGACGCGTCAGGCGATCGCGCCCTGCTCCTGGTATCTGGCGATGTCGTCCCAGTCGTGGCCGATCTCGAGCAACACCTCTTCGGTGTGGGCGCCGGGTTCGGGCGCGGAGCCGAGCGCCGTGAGGGCTTCGTCGAACTGGACGGGCGCCCGGACCACGGTGATCCTGCGGCCGGCCGGGTGGTCGACCTCGGTGACGTAGCCGTTCTCCCGGACCTGGGGATCGTCCAGGACCTCGAGCTGGTTCTGCACCACTTCCCACGGGGCCCGCAGCGTCGCCAGCCGTCGTCGCCACTCGTCGAGGGGCGCGGAGCCGAAGGTCTGGGCCAGCTCCGTCGCGCAGGCGGCGCTGTTGTCGGTGCGGGCCTGCGCGTCCACGAAGCGCGGGTCCGCCACCAGGTCGTCGCGGCCCAGGTGGTGGCACAGATCGGGCCACCAGCGGTCCGACTCCAACATGGTGAGGCCGATCCAGCGACCATCGGCGGTCCGGTAGGTACCGGCGATCGGGTTGGTGTCGCGGTTCTGCCGGCGTGTGAAGTCGGCGCCGATGGCCGCGGAGTAGGCGATCGAGCTGGAGTTGACCCAGATCGCGGAGCCCAGCAGCGACACGTCGACCAGCGACGGCTCGCCGGTGCGCTCGCGCTTGAGGAGCGCGGCGGCGACGCCGAAGGCGATGTTCATGGCCCCCGTCTTGTCGCCGAAGCCGGGCAGCGTGGGCGGCAGCCGGTCGCCGTCGGGGTCGAGCGAGTCGAGGATGCCGGCCCGACCGAAGAACACCGCCGAGTCGTAGCCCGGCTTGCCGGCCTCGGGGCCCCTCGGTCCGAGGGCGTCGGCGCGCACGTAGACGATGTCCGGGTTGCGGGCGCGGATGTGCTCGACGTCGATCTGCAGCTTCCGGCGGGCGGCGGGGAGGAAGCTGGTCATGAAGACGTCGCTCCGGGACGCCAGCTCGTAGAGGACCTCTCGGCCCTCGGCGACGCCGACGTCCAGCCCGACGCTGCGCTTGCCCCGGTTGGTCTGCTCCGTGGCGATGCTCACGCCGTCGAGATTCGGCGTGACGCCACCGGTGCTGAGGCCACGCTGCGGGTCGCCGCGCCGCGGGTGCTCGATCTTGATGACGTCGGCGCCGAAATCGGCCAGGACGGTGGCCGCCGTCGGCACCAATACCCAGGTGCCGAGCTCGAGGATGCGGTACCCGTCAAACATCCGTTTGACAGTAGCCTCGGGGCCCATGTTGCAGGGGGAGAAGGTGCTGGTCGCAGGGGCCACCGGCCAGGTCGCACTGCCGCTCACGCTCGCGCTGGCCGGCCACAACGAGGCCTGGGCGGCGGCCCGGTTCAGCGACCCCGCCGCCCGCCGAACCCTCGAGTCGGCCGGCGTAACGTGCGTGGCTGTCGACCTCGTCGACGGCGACCTGAACGACCTTCCGCCCGACTTCGGCTACGTCCTCAACTTCTCGGTCATGAAGACCAATGACTGGGAGCGGGACCTCGACGGCAACGCCGGCGGCGTTGCCGCGCTCATGCATCACTGCCGGGGGATGCGGGCCTTCCTGCAGTGCTCGTCGACCGCGGTCTACCAGCCCGACGGCCACCGGGCCTTCGCCGAGACCGACCCGCTCGGCGACAACCATCGCGTGTGGCCGTTCATGGAGACCTACAGCATCTCCAAGATCGCCGCGGAGGCGATGGCCCGCAGCTTGGCCCGCCGGCTCGGCATCCCCACGACGATCGCCCGCCTCAGCGTGCCCTACGGGGACAACGGGGGCTGGCCCGCGATCCACGCCGACATGATCAGGGGTGGTGTGCCGATCCCGGTCCACCACGACGCCCCGAGCGTCTACAACCCGATCCACGAGGACGACATCATCGCGATGGTCCCTGCCATGCTGTCGGCGGCCGCGGTGCCGGCGACGGTGGTCAACTGGGCCGGGGAGGACGCCGTGAGCATCGAGGACTGGTGCGCCTACCTCGGGGAGCTCACGGGGCTGGAGGCGACGTTCCAACCGACGGATCAGACCATCGAGAGCGTGACCGTCGACCTGACGCGGATGCACGAGCTGGTGGGCCATGCCAAGGTGCCGTGGCAGGAGGGCTTCGCCCGCATGGTCGCCGCCCGAGGGGCCGGCGCGGCGGGCCGGGGAAGGACATCACGTTGCGACGAGCCGACTTCTCGCTGACCGACGAGCAGGACGCCGTCCGGGGCGCCTTTCGGACCGCGCTCGAGCGCAGCTGCCCGATCGAGCGCGTCGAGGCCGCGGCGATGGCCGATCCGCCCGGGTACGACGAGAAGGTCTGGCGCCAGCTCCTCGACATGCGGATCGTCGCCATGGGGATTCCCGAGGCGGCAGGCGGCGACGGGGCCGGCCTGATCGAGCTGGTCCTCGTCGCCGAGCAACTGGGAGCGTTCCTCGCCCCGGTTCCCCTGGTCGAGGCGGTGGTCTCCGCCCGGCTCCTGGCGCGCTGTGGCGACGAGTGGCTCGGCGAAGCCGTCGACGGGAACCGCCTCGCGACCGTGGCCTTGCATCCCCACCAGCAGGGCCGAGGCCAGCTCGTTCCCGCCGGCGCCATCGCCGACGGCGTGATCGGGCTGGCCGGCGACGAGCTGGTCCTGGTCGCACGGGGCGAGCCACCGCGGGCGGTCGCCAACCACGGGTCGTCGCCGCTGGCGCCCTGGGACCTGGACGACGCGGCCGCGGACCGTCGCGTGCTGGCGTCGGGACCGGACGCCGTTCGGCTCTTCGAAGGCGCCGTCGCCGAGTGGAAGCTGCTGACGGCGGCGGCCCTGGTGGGGCTGGGCGACGCCGCCCTCCGCCGGGCAGTCGAGTTCGCGACCAACCGCGTGGCGTTCGGTGTGCCGATCGCCACCTTCCAGGCGGTCTCGCACCCGCTGGTCGATGTCGCGATGGCGGTCACCGGCACCCGCCGGTTGGTCTGGAAGGCGGCCTGGTTCGCCGACAACGAGCCCGACGAGGTGCGCGACCTGATCCCCATGGCCTATCTGAACGCGGTGGAGACGGGCACGAAGGCGCCGACCGTGGGCGTCCACGTGCAGGGCGGGCTGGGGTTCACCGTGGAGTCCGACATGCACCTGTTCTTCCGGCGCGCGAAGGGGTGGACCCTCGTCGCCGGCGATCCGGCGCACGAGCTCGACACCATCGCCGCGGTGCGCTACGGCCCGGCCGCATCGACCGGCTGAGGGGACGAGCGCGGTGGATTTCGGCCTGATCGAGCTCGACGACGAGACCCGGCGGTTCCGGGACGTGGTGTGCGAGTTCCTCGACGAGCACCTCACCGACGAGGTGCGGGAGGCGGAGTGGCGCACCGGCGACGGCATGAACCTCGACCTCCACCTCGCGCTCGGCCGGCGGGGCTGGATCTTCCCGACCTGGCCGGCGGAGCAGGGCGGCGCCGGCCTGTCGGAGCTCCACGCCAGCATCCTCGAACAGGAGCTCACACGGCGGCACGAGCCCTCGACCACGCGCGGGACGACCCGGCTGGTGACCGCCGCCGTGCGCGCGTGGGCGCGCGACGACGTCAAGGCCGAGCTGCTACCGGCGGCCGCCCGGGGCGCGGTGCGGATGTGCCTCGGTTACACCGAGCCCGACACCGGATCCGACCTGGCCAACGTCAAGACCCGGGCGGTGCGCGACGGCGACGAGTGGGTCATCAACGGCCAGAAGATGTTCACCACCGGCGCGCACAACTGCCAGTACACGCTCCTCGTCACCCGGACCAACCTGGACGTGCCCAAGCACAAGGGCATCACCATGTTCCTGGTCCCGCTCGACGCCCCGGGCGTTGAGATCGGGCCCGTGCACACGCTCGGCGGTGAGCGGACCAACATGGTCTATTACGACGACGTGCGGGTCTCCGATCACTGGCGCCTCGGAGCCGTGGACGACGGCTGGCGCGTGGTCACCGGCGCGCTCAACGCCGAGCACGGCATGGACGAATCGGGACCGGCCCCGCTCGAGGAGTCCCCCGGCGAGAACCGCTTGTACATGGCCGTGTACTTCGAGGCCCTGGACCGGCTGGAGGAGTGTGCGTGTACACCGGGCGACGGCGGGGGCGCACGCCCGGCCGACGACCCGCTCGTCCGGCGGCGCCTGGCCCGGATCGCCGCCAACGTGGAGCTGGCCAAGATGACGCCCGGACCCATGGGCCGGATCGTCGGCGTCGAGCTGTTCATCCGCGACGCGGTCGAGATGCTCGACCTGGTGGGCCCGCCCGGTCTGCTGCCGCGCGGCGAGGACGGCGCCGTGGCCGGCGGCTGGTTCGAGCACGCCCACCGCTTCGCCCAGGGCACCGCCATCTACGGGGGCACCACCGACGTGCACCGCAACATCATCGCCGAGCACTTCCTGGGCCTGCCCCGGGGCCGGCCCTCGTCGTCAGGCACCTAGTGGCTACCAAGCCGGTCCCGGTGCCGGACCGGGAGTCCGAAGGGTTCTGGTCGGCGGCGGCATCACACGTGCTGGCCATCCAGCGCTGCACCGACTGCGGCTGGTACGCGTATCCGCCCAACGTCGTGTGCAGCAACTGCCTGTCGCCCGAGCCGTCGTTCCGCTACGAGCCGGTGAGCGGCCGGGGCCGGCTGACGACCTGGACGGTCGTGCACCAGGCCTTCCTCCCCGGCTTCGCCGCCGACGTTCCCTACGTCGTGGCCGAGGTGGAGCTGGTGGAGCAGGCGGGGTTGCGCATGATCGCCCGCCTCGCCGGTGTACGACCGCGGGACCTCGCCATCGGCACGCCGGTCGAAGTGGCGTTCGACGACGTGGCCACGGGCATCGCCGTGCCCCAGTTCGTGCCGGCTGCGGGGCAGGCGTGAGCGGACCCGGGTTCGAGGCCGGCGGCGTGGTGGCGATCGCCGGCTACGCACACAGCCCGATCGTGCGGCACAGCGAGCTGCCGCTGGGGGCGCTCACCGTCGAGACGTGCCTGCGAGCCATAGCGGACGCCGGGCTCACCAAGGACCAGATCGACGGCTTCACCACCGGGACACTGTTCCCGTCGAGCGGTGGCCGCGCCCTCGTCGACGGCGTCCACATCGTCAGCGCCACCTGGCTGGCCGAGCAACTGCGGGTCCAGCCCCGCTGGATCTGCGGCTTCCAGGGAATCGGTCAGCTCCCCGGAGCCGTGATCCTCGCCACCGAGGCCATCGCCAGCGGCGCCGCCCACCACGTGGTGGTGCACCGGGCCATGTTCAATCCCGCCGGCGGCTATCACGACAACCCCATGACCCGGGCCGAGGGGGCGGCGCAGTGGACCGCGCCGCAGGGCTTCTGGGGGCCGCCGATGCAGATGGCCCTCCCGTACATGGAGTACATGCAGCGCTACGGCGCCACCCGCCAGGACATGGCCGCGGTGGTCGTGGAGGCCCGCACCAACGGCGCCGCCCTCCCGTGGTCGCACTGGCACGACGAGCCGATCACCGAGGACGCCTATCTCACCGCCCGGATGATCGCCGAACCGATGTCGGTGCTGGACTGCGACATTCCGGTCACCGGCGTGGGGGCCTTCGTGCTCACCAGCGCCGAGCGTGCCCGGGACCTGCCGCACCGGCCCGTCTACGTCGCCGGCTACGCCCAGGCTCACCGGCGCCCGGTCAACGGCGTCAACGCGTGGTCGCTCGACGCCCTCATCGACGGTGGCCGCGAGGTGGCGCGGCTGCTGTGGGACAACACGGGACTGCGCCGCGAGGACGTCGACCTGCCTCAGGTCTACGA